>JABWAY010000430.1 GCA_013360825.1 Candidatus Brocadiia bacterium
CGCAGGCCGACCGGCGGGCGCGCGCCATCGGCTCAGCTCCTCAGCGCCCGGGCGACCACGTCCTTCCCCCACGCCACCAGCCCCTGCGCCCGGTCCGCGGTCTTCGCGTCCGCATAGACCCGGATCAGCGGCTCCGTCCCGCTCCTGCGCAGCAGCAGCCAGGAACGATCCGCGTACGAACGCTTCAGCCCGTCGATCGTCAGGTCCCGCGACCCCGCCTCCCGGCCCTCCCTCTCCCAGATCCTGCGGATCTTCTCCATCGCCCCGTCCTTCTCCCCGTCGGCGCACGGCACGGTCTCCTTCACCTGCACATACTGCGGGAACCCGTCCGCGATCGCCGAGAGCGTCCGCGGCGAGGTCGAGAGGAGGTCCAGCATCTTCACCGCCGCCATCAGCCCGTCGCACCAGGCCGCGTCCTTCACGAAGTAGTACTTCCCCGACTCCTCGCAGGCGTAGTCCGCCCCCAGCTCGAGAATCTTCTCCACCGTCGCCGGCTGGCCCGCGCGGCAGAATTCGAGTTTCGCCCCCGCCGCCTCGCAGATCTCCTCGAGCACGCCGGAGGAATTGATCGGCGTGACGCAGGTCGACCCGGAGCGCAGCACCGACTTCGCGAATATCGCCCCGACCAGATCCTCGGACAGCACCCGGCCGGTCTCGTCGATGAACAGGATCCGGTCGGCGTCGATGTCGGTCGCGAGGCCGAAGTCGCATTTCTCCTCCACGACCCGCCTCGCCACCTCGACGAGATTGTGCGCGCGCGGCTCCGTCGCCCGCCCCGGGATCGGGCGAGGGTCGGCGTTGGAGGGGACACCCGCGACCTTGAGCGCCTCGAAAAGCCTGGGGAAAACGTTGCAGGCGGCGCCGTTGCACGGGTCGTACAGCACCCGGAATCTCCGCGCCGCGATCGCCTGCGGGAAGCAGGCGTCTTCCAGCGCCTGCCGGTAGTACCCGAGCGGGTTGTCCGCCAGCGTGTAACGCCCGAGCCGGTCGTGCCCCAGCGTCTCCGCCCGCTGCCCGACCATCGCGTACGCGCGCTCCAGCGCGACCGCCTCTTCGTCGGGAAGATAGGCCCCCCGCTCCGTCATCAGGATGAACCCGTTCCGGTCGGGGGGCGTGTGCGACCCCGTAATCAGCACCCCGCCGTCGCATTTCTTCCCGCGCACCCACGTCGCCAGCCCCCCGGTCGGGATCACGCCGCAGTCCGTCACCGAGAGCCCCGCCGACTGCAGCCCCGCCGCCGCCGCCCGCGCCAGCATGTCGCTTCCCGGCCGCGTGTCCCGCCCGAGCGCCACCGTCCCGCTGTTCTCGAGAAAGTCGCCGAAGCACTGCGACATGCGGAGGGCGAGAAGCGGCGTCACGTCGATGTTGGTGCGGCCGCGGATCCCGGCCGTTCCGAAAAGTTTCGGGCGAGGGCGTTCGCTCATGCCGCGGGCTCCCCGACGATTTTCACGCTGGAACTGGCGCCGAGACGGTTCGCCCCCGCGCGGAGGAAGGCGAGCGCCGCCGCCCGGGTCCGGACCCCCCCGCTGGCCTTGACCCCCGCGGCGCTTCCCGCGAGCGAACGGAGAAGGGAGACATCCCGGAGATTCGCTCCGCCGGGCCCGAATCCGGTCGAGGTCTTGAGGAACCGCGCGCCGGCGTCGAGGGCGAGGCGTGCGGCGCGGCGTTTCTCGTCCTCCGAGAGGCAGCACATCTCGAGGATCACCTTCACGATCGCCCCCGGCACGGCGCGGATCACGGCGCGGAGATCGTCGCGCGCGTCGGCGTCCTGCCCGCCGCGGACCAGGCCGATGTTCAGGACGACGTCGATCTCGGTCGCCCCCGCTTCGGCCGCCGCGCGCGCCTCCGCCACTTTCGACGCCGTGAGCGCCGCACCGAGCGGGAATCCCGCGGTCGCGCAGACGCGGACCTTCGTGCCGCGAAGCTCCCGCGCGACGACGGGAACCCACGTCGAATTGACGCAGACCGCCGCGAACCCCCATTTCACCGCATCCGCGCAGGTCCGCTCGACCGCCGACGCCGTCGCCTCAGGGACCAGGATCGTGTGGTCGATGAATGGCGCGAGATCCGCCGCCGCCGTCGGGAGCACCCCGCCGGGGAGCCATCCGAGCCGCAGCGGCGCGAGGTCGCTCACGAGGTCCGGACACCGCGTCCCGCATTCGACAGGCACGGGACACCCCACGCACTGCCCGTGAATCCACTCGCGCCCGTCTGCCATCCCCGGATCTTAGCCGCGCGCCGGCTCCTGTCCCACGGAAACGTCCCCCTCCTCCGTCGCGCGCCGGCCGAGAAACCAGAGCGCGACCCCGCACACCGCATAGGCCGCCGCCGTCCACCCCCACCCGCCGTACACGTACCCGTGGAACGACCCGATCTCGCTTCGCGCATACCCGAAACTCGACTTGAGGAGGTCGCGCTGCCAGAACGCGGCGGGGGCGAGAAGGGACGGGTTGGCGTTGAGGGTGAACCGGATGAGGGCCTGGCGCGGGCCGGGGGCGCGGTCGAGGGCCTGGACGAGGGGGTCGAAGAGGAGGTGGGTGGAGCAGAGGACGAGGCCGAAGCCGGTGGCGACGAGGTGGCCGGTTCCGGCGCCGCGGCGCGAGCCGGCGCGGAAGAGTCCGGTGAGGAGGGCGGTCCAGGCGGCGAGGAGGACGGCGAGGCCGAGGACGCCGGACCACCCGGCGCCGGCGAGCACGAAC
>JABWAY010000431.1 GCA_013360825.1 Candidatus Brocadiia bacterium
CCTCAACTCAAAGATCCAGAAGATCAAACGCGCTGCTTGCGGTTTCAGGAATAAGGAGCGATTCAAGGACGCCATCTACTTCCACCTCGGAGGCCTCAAACTCCACCCCGGCACGGCCCTTGCTACCCACACGCTTTACTGATGCGCCCCTTTACTTCGTTTTCGGAGGTCTTGTGGGTCGTTGGGGATGGCATCTTTGGCGTCACTTGAGTCGTCGCGCACGATCATGACTCGAAAGACGCTGGATAGTAGTAACGTAACCGTTCACTCCCCCCATCCTACCTGTGGACCAGTATGGGGCGGCTACTGACAAGGGGCGGCCATAATCCCCTCGGGCCAGGCGGTCGTGGGGGTGACGGGAAGGCCGACGGCAAGGCTAAGAATGCCTTCCCGGGTGAAGGCGGAGAGGGGAGAGACGGGATGGGGCCGAATGGGACTGTGTCGTGAATTCCTGCCGAGGCGCCAGATCTCCACAGATGATTCTCGCCGCCGCAGTCCTTTCCGCCTGCGCTGGCACTGAGCCTGAGCCGCTCGACGAAGCGGCGGAGCAGCGGCCGCACGACGAAGCAGCGGAGCAGCGGCCGGCGGGAACTTCCAGGATCGCAGAGCTGGTCGCTCGTCTCGGGGACGACGATCCGGCCGTGCGCGAGGCTGCAGAGACGGAGCTTCTCGCTTGCGGCATGAACGACCTGCCTGAGATCCGAGCGCGGGTTGAGTCGCCTGACATCGAAGTCAGAACGAGGCTCCGCGGCATTGTGGTCACTCTTGAGGCTCAGCCGAACGAACCGCGATTGCTGATCGAACGGATGGCAGAGTCAGCTCGTCTCGGCGAGTTCGAGGCCTTCTGGCGCATGCAGTCGGCCGAACGGAGGCTGGGTTGGATCAAAAGGAGCCTGGGCATGTCTCTGGAGGAGCTGAAAGCCTTGCCAGATGACCGGCTGGGTAAAATTGCGCGCCTGCGCTTCCTGGCGTCGGCCGAGGAATTGCGAAGTCTCGACGAGGAGTCGGCTGCGAAGGTGTTTGTTGGACGACTGTTCAAGAATGCGGAGATCCGGGCGTGGCTTGCCTCCTGGCGCTACGTCAGCGCGGAAGTGCGCAGGAAGTTCCTTACCATCCGAGTTCTCGACAACTCAGAAGAGCAGGAGAGCTTCGGGGTCGAGTTCGTACCCGAGGATGGAGAGTGGAAGGCCGTGCAAATGGTCCCATGACCGTCTTCGGTGCCCGCCGGTTGACCGTTCACCCCCTCCTGAGCCGCTGCGCTGAGGGAGGTTGTCTCGTGGCGCTCCGCATGAAGGCCTTCAGCCACAAGGCGGACATCGGCCGCTGGAGAGCCGGCGCCGGGAGAATGCTGCGCTCGGCCGTGCTCTGGCGGAAAGGCTCCTTCGGGCCAAACTCCGGGGAGGGCCGTCTCTTCGTCGAGCGCATGCTCACGGCCGTCGACGCTCCGGCTCCAGGGGCGCTCCGTGCTCGACTCCGTGGAGGAGGCCATCCGCGCCCACACCCTCGGTCAGCAGAGACCCTCCCTGCTCCCTGAGGTAGACTCGACGCAACGCCCAGCCCGCGGGTGCCACGGCCTGAGGGCCCGGGCAGGACAGGGGTGAGTGAACGGTTACCACGTCCGCACAAGGGGGTGAGAGCGAGGGCATGTCCTCAAGGACCGGAAACCCGGCGGCAGGAGGTCGAGGACTCCGCGGTGGAGGCGGCCCGGGCGCCCAGTGGACCTCGGCGGCCGCGCCCGGCCAGGGCCACGGGTGGGGCCCAGGGCGCGACCCATGAGCCTGCGCCTGGCCTGGGCCACCGACATCCACATCAACCACCTCCCGCGCGATCGCGCCGAGGCGCTTTTCCGCACCCTGCTCGACGACCTGCGCGCGGCCGGGCCGGACGGGGTCCTGCTCGGCGGCGACATCGCCGAGGGGCCGACGCTCGAGTATGTGCTCGGCGTGCTCGAGGAGCAGCTTGACCGGCCGGTGTGGTTCGTGATGGGGAATCACGATGCGTACTGGTCGAGCCTGGCGGCGGTGAGGGCGCTTGCCCGGCAGCTCACCCGCACCTCCCGGCACCTCCGCTGGCTCCCGGATGCGGGAGTGATCCCCCTCACCGGGAACACGGCCCTCGTCGGCCATGACGGCTGGGGGGACGGACGGTACGGCAATGGTGTGCGGTCCGCCGTCTCCGGACAGCTCGCCGACCACATCCGCGTCTCGGAACTCACCGGGCTCACGGGAGAAGCGCTCTTTTCGCGCCTCGCCGCGCTCGGCGACGAGGCGGCGCGGCACCTGCGGGGGGCGCTGGACGAAGCGGTCCGCGAATTCCGCCGCGTGCTCGTCCTGACGCACGTGCCGCCGTTTGCGGAAGCCGCCTGCTACAACGGAAATCCTCCCGACGACGACTGGACGCCGCACTTTGCCTGCAGGGCCACGGGGGATCTCCTCCGCGAGGTCGCGGAGGCGCATCCGGACAACCAGTTCATCGTCCTGGCCGGGCATACCCATACCGAGTACGACGCGCGCATCCTCCCCAACCTCCGCGTCCGCGTCGGCAGGGCGAAATACGGCGCACCGGAGGTCCAGGGGACGCTGGAGATTGACTAAGTAACTCCACGATGCTCTTGTGCCATCCATCCTCGCGTCTTTCAACGTCCTGCTGCGTCGTCGATCCTCATCGATGTTCACCGACATCGATTCCGGTGGAGCTACTTAGCCGCGCCGTTTCGCACTTGACGCCCCCCGGCGGCGTTCCGTATGTTCGCCACCCTCTTATCAAGACCGGCCGAGGGAAGTGGCCCGACGACGCCGGGGCAACCACCCGCACCATCCGCGGGCAGGTGCCAAATCCCACCCGTGAAAGACGGGGGAGATAAGAGAGCGGCGAAACCCTTCGACCCTCTCTTCTTCCCACGTGAAGAGAGGGTTTTTTCGTGGCGCAGATTACGCTGGGACTGATCGGGCTCGGGACGGTGGGGACGGGCGTGGTGCGCCTGCTCCGCGAGAACGGGGACCTGATTGAGAAGAAGACGGGGATCCGGTTCCGGCTGAAGCGCATCGCCGACCGTGGGATCCACGCGTTCCGGGAGTTTCCGCTCGACGGGTACGAGCTGTCGGAATCCGCGGAGGCGGTGCTGGACGATCCCGAGATCGAGATTGCGGTCGAGCTGATCGGCGGGTACGAGCCGGCGCGGACGTATCTCCTGCAGGCGATTGAGCGCGGGAAGCACGTGATCACGGCGAACAAGGCGCTCCTGGCGAAGTCCGGCGGCGAGATTTTCGCGCTCGCGGACAAGGTGGGGGTGGAGGTGGGGTTCGAGGGGAGCGTGGCGGGGACGGTGCCGATCATCCGGATCCTGCAGGACGGGCTGGCGGCGAACCGGATTGAGAAGGTGGCGGGGATCATCAACGGCACGACGAACTACATCCTGACGCGGATGGCCGAGGACGGGTTGAGTTACGAGGCGGCGCTGGCGGAGGCGCAGCGGCTGGGCTTCGCGGAGGCGGATCCGGCGCTGGACGTGGACGGGGAGGACGCGGCGCACAAGCTGTCGATTCTGGCGACGCTGGCGTTCGGGGTCCGTCCGGAGCGCGGGGACATCCATGTGGAGGGAATCCGCGGGCTGGAGCAGGCGGACATCCGGTTTGCGAAGGAGAACGGGTACGTGCTCAAGCTCCTGGCGATCGGCCGCAAGACGAACGGGCATGTCGAGCTCCGCGTGCATCCCGCGCTGGTCCCGGCGCGCCATCCCCTGGCTTCCGTCCGGAACGAGTTCAACGCGGTGTTCGTGAAGGGGGATGCGTCGCGGGAGACGATGTACTACGGCCGAGGGGCCGGGCAGATGCCGACGGCGTCGGCGGTGCTCTCGGACATCATCGAGATCGCCGAGCGCGCGCTCCACGCGCCGCGCGGGGTGCGCGGGGTCGAGGGGGACCGGGCGCGCAAACGGACGCTCTACTGGAGCGCGGACCGTTTTCTGCCGATCGGGGAAATCCGGACGCGGTTCTACCTGAGATTTCCGATCGTCGATGCCCCGGGGGCCATCGGGTCGCTCACGACCATCCTGGGGCGCCACGGCGTCTCGATCGCGGCGGTCCACGCGTCCATTCTGGATGCGGCATCGGCCAGGGGGCAGATCGAGATCCTGACGCACGAGGCGATCGAGCGCTCCGTGCGGGCGGCCTGCGCGGAGATCGCGGGGACGGGGATCCTGCGGGAGAAGGAACGTCTGATCCGGGTGGACGAGTGAGCCCCTCGCCGCAGAAACCTGCTTTCCGCGTGGCCTCTGCGGCCCGGCAGCCCGCGGTGCGATCCGCCCCTCCGGCCCCGGGTCGGCTCGTCCGCGTGCGCGCTCCCGCGACCACGTCGAATCTCGGTCCCGGCTTCGATGCCTTCGGGCTCGCGCTGTCGCTCGACAACGAAGCGACGTTCGAACGGGCGCCGCGCTGGAGCGTGGAGGTGACGGGAGAGGGCGCGGGGGCGCTTCCCGCCGACCAGACCAACCTGATCGCGCGGGCCTGCGCGCTCGGGCTGGAGCGCTGGGGGTCGCGGGCGAAGGCGCGGATCCGGTGCGTGAACCGTGTGCCGCTGGGGCGCGGGCTGGGATCGAGTGCGGCGGCGATCGTCACGGGACTGGTCGGCGCCGCGCTGCTGGC
>JABWAY010000432.1 GCA_013360825.1 Candidatus Brocadiia bacterium
GCCGCGGCGGCTGCGCCTCCGCGGCTTGCGGGGCTCCGGCATGACGAGGAGACCGCGCAGGCGCGCGCGCGGGTCCTGGAGGGCGGGTTGCCCGAACTGGAGAGCGCCTGGAAGGCATCCCTGGAGAGTGCCGCGTGGACGGCGGAGATGCTGCGGCTCGGGACGCCCGAGCTCGCGGCGGCGTTCACGTCGGCCTGGAAGGAATTCCAGGAGGCGGACGCCCTCGCGACCGCGGAGAAGGAGAAGGTGGCGGGGCTCGAGGCGGCGACCCGGACGGCCGACCGGGAACTCCAGGCGGCGCCGGAGGACCCGCTCAACCGGCGGGCACAGCAGGCCGATCCGGGGTACAGGACCGCGGTGCTGACGGAACTGCACAGGAATGCCGGGTTGCCGCCCCCCCCGGAGGCGACGGAGGCCCGGGTCCGCCCCCCGGCGACACCGCCCCCGGACGCAAGCCCCCTGACGATTCTCCAGGCCGCCATCGAGACCCGGGAGTCGATGCTGGCCAGCCGCATCCGTGTGCTGGACGAGCAGTCACGCCGCCGCGGCGACCTGATGTCCGCCCTGAGGGCGCTGGAGTCCGCCCTGCAGTCCCAGGAAGCGGCCCTCGCGCTCGTGTCGGACCGCGCCGAGCGGGCCGCCCTGGCCGCGGCGGAGCTGAGAACCCGGATGGCGGCCGGGGAGTCCGTGCCGGATCTCTCGCCGGAGGCGCTGAAGGAAGCGGCCGGCACCGACCGGCTCGGGCTGATGGACGCCGGCGTGGAGCAGAGCCGCGGCCGCCGCAGGGATGTCGCCGCCCGGCTGGAGACCGCGGCGAAGCGTGCGCGGGACGCGGAGGTCAAGCGAAAGGGACTCGCGGACCTTCGAGGCGTGGCAACGCGCAAGCTGGTCGCCCTTCGACAGCTCTCCACGCTGGAGAAATCCATCCAGACGGCGCAGTCGGATCTGCCGGAGAACGTGCGCTCGCGGCTGGAGAGTCGCGCGTCGCTGCGGATGGAGGGGGAGGAGACGCGGGAGGAGTCGTTCCTCTCCTTTTTCAGCACCGCGCAGGTGATCCAGCTGGAGAGCTACCTGACGACCCTGTACCTGGAACTGGAGGAACTGCGGCGCAGGGGGACCCTGCTGGGACGCGCCCTCGGGCTGACCCAGACACTCGTCGAGCTGACGGACCGCGACGAGAGGGCGGCCCTGGACTCGATCCTCGTTCCGACCCGCGAGGAACTCGCGCGGCTGCGCGCCGATGAGGCGGAAATCCTGATCCGGACGGGCCTCCGGGCGCCGTCGGATCCCGAGGCGCTCGCGGCGCTCCGGGCCCTGAACCGCCCCGTCCCGACGGCGACGCCGCCCCAGCCGGACGACATCGCCGCGCTGGCGGACCGGATCTTCGATGCCCGCATGCGGGTCGTGGCCACGGAGGGGTGGCTGGCGGAGGTCGGGCTCCGTCTGTCGCGGCTCGGGGTCGACGCGGATGTGGCGGACCTCCAGGAGATTCTGGGAGGCCTGAGCGTCCGCGCCTCTTCCGCCCAACTCGACGCCGCCCGCCTGGCCGGTCCCGAGGCGGCCCGGATCGAGGGGCTGCCGGACCTGGCGGACGCCGCCGTCTCCGCCCTCGGCCCCCCGGAAATCGGGGCGCTGCGGGAGATCCGGCGCGGCATGCTCTCCAGGTCCGCGCTGATCTCCGTCCTCACCATCGTGGCGATCCCCGCCGTCGCCTGGATCCTGCTCCGCATCGTCGGCTTCATCGCCTACCGCATCCTCAAGAGAGCGATCAAGGACCGGGACGACATCGAGAAGGAGCGGCGGCAGCGCGCGGAGACGCTGGTGAAGGTCTTCCAGGCGGCGCTTCGGGGAATCGTCGTCATCGTGGCGGGGATCTATGTCCTGAAGCAGCTCCGCGTGGATGTGACGCCGCTCATGGCATCGGCCGGGATCGCGGGGCTGGCGGTCGCCTTCGGGGCGCAGCCGCTCGTCCGGGATTTCTTCGCAGGCTTCTTCATGCTCCTGGAGAACCAGTACCGGATCGGCGACGTCATCCGGATCGGCGACACCGGCGGGGTCGTGGAGCAGATCACGATGCGCGTCACGATCCTGCGCGACCTGAACGGCGTCGTCCACTACATCCCGAACGGGAACGTGACCATGGTCTCCAACATGACGCAGGGATGGTCCCGGGTCGTGCTCGAACTCGGCGTCGCCTACAAGGAAGATCCGGATCGCGTGATGGAAGTCCTGCGCGAAGTCGGCCGGGAGCTCGAACTCGACCCGACCTGGAGCGGGTGCCTGGTCGCCTCCCCCGAGGTCCCCGGCATCGAGCAGTTCGCCGACAGCAGCGTCGTGATCCGCATGATGTTCAAGACCCGCCCCGGCGACCAGTGGAGCGTCGCCCGCGAGGCACGGCGGCGGATCAAGAAGGTGTTCGACGCCAAGGGGATCGAGATTCCGTTCCCCCAGCGGGTCGTCTACCACGTCTACCCGGAGACGGCGAGGCCTGCGGCAGCACCGCCGAAGGCCGACCCCCCCGCGCCGGCGGACGAGCCCTGGCGGGATGCGGGGACCGGCGGATGACGCGCGCGCCGTGGTGGTCGGGAATCCCGCCAGCGGAGTCGATGACCGACCCCGAGCGGCTCCCGGGAGCCTTCTGAGAGACGGTGGGCAAGCGGGGCGCGGCGATCATCGCGGCGC
>JABWAY010000433.1 GCA_013360825.1 Candidatus Brocadiia bacterium
CCGCCGCCGGGGGGGCGGCGGTCGTCCCGGGGGGCGACGGGATCGGGGCCGGGGGGGGAGCGCCGGTCGAGGCTCCTCCCGTGTCGTCGGGGGTGAGCAGGTCCAGGAGGCGAGCCTGCGGATCGGCCTCCAGCGCGGCCAGCAGAACCGCCAGCCGTTCCCCTGAGAGCTTGCCCGCGCGGTGGAGGGCTTCGGCAAGCGCGCGATCTTCGGCCGTTGGCATGGGATGCGCACCGTCAGGCGCGTCGGTGCATTGTACTCCCGGCTTCCCTTGGCGGGATCCGTTCCCGCACATATCATGCCGCGCGCGATGATCCCTCTCCTGGCCTCCGCCTCCACCCACTCCTACCCCGGCTGGAGCGTCGTGCCGTTCGTCCTCCTCCTGCTCTCCATCGCGATCCTCCCCCTGGTCGCCTCGCACTGGTGGCACTCGAACCGGAACAAGGCCCTCGTGGCCGCCCTCATGGGGGTGCCGGTCGCGCTCTACGTGGCGTTCGTGTCTCCCGCGTCGCTCGCGCACACCGGGCTGGAGTACCTCGCGTTCTGCTCGCTGATCGGGTCGCTGTATGTCATCGCGGGAGGGGTCGAGCTCCAGGGGCGGCTGCCGGGGAATTCCTGGGCGGTCGCCGGCGTCCTCGCGGCGGGGGCGGTGCTCGCCAATCTCGTCGGAACCACGGGCGCCTCGATGCTCCTCATCCGTCCGCTGCTCCGCGCGGTGGACGGCCGGAAGGACCGGAGCCACATCGTCGTGTTTTTTATTTTCATCGTCTCGAACTGCGGGGGCCTCCTGACCCCGCTCGGCGATCCCCCGCTCTTTCTCGGCTTCCTCCAGGGCGTGCCGTTCACCTGGACCCTCAATCTCTGGAAGGAATGGGCCATCGCGAACGGGATCCTCATTTCGGTCTTCCTCGTCGTGGACACAGCCCGCGTCCGCCGGGAGGCCGCCCCGCCGCCCCCCGTCGCCGACGCCGGCCGCCTGCGCCTCCGCGGAGTGTCCAACCTGGCTCTTCTCGCCTGCGTCGTCGGCGCGATCATCGGCGGCGGCGCCCTCGCCCCGCGCTGGGGTGCGTCCACCGCGCAGCTCGCGCAGGCCTTCGCCCTGATCTTCCTCGCCGCGGCCTCCCTGGCGATCACCCCGCGCGAAATCCGCAAGGCCAACGACTTCTCCTGGCATCCGTTCCTCGAGGTCGTCTTCCTCTTCGCGGGCATCTTCGCCGCCATGATCCCCGCCCTGGGCGTGCTCCAGGAAAAAGGCCCCTCGCTTCCGGTGCGGGAGCCCTGGCAGTTCTTCTGGGCGACCGGAATGCTCTCGGGGTTCCTCGACAACGCTCCCACCTACCTCGCATTCGTCTCCATCGCGTCCTTCCTCCCCGACGAGATCATCGGGACGACCTACGCGGCGCTCACCGCCATCTCCTGCGGCGCGGTCTTCTTCGGCGCGCTCACCTACATCGGGAACGGCCCCAATTTCATGGTCAAGGCGATCGCGGAACACTCGGGGGTCAGGATGCCGTCGTTCTTCGGCTACCTCGCATGGTCCGTCACCATCCTGCTTCCGATCTACGTCCTGCTGACCTTCCTGTTCTTCCGGTAGACTGGCCGGCCGGAGACGCCCATGCCGGACCGCACCGAATCGACCCCTGCCGTCCCAGGAATCCCCGGCGGACCCGGGCCCGGCGGTGACCCTGCCGGACCCGGGAGCGACGCCACGGGACGTGTTCCGTCCGCCGGGTCCACCGCCAGCATGAACCCCGCCGGCGGCCGCGCAGGCGAGCGCGAAACCGAGGCCTGGCATCCCACCCGGGCCACGCTCCCCCCCGGCGGCCGTCTCGGCCGCTACCAGCTCCGGCGCGTCCTCGGGCGCGGCGGGATGGGGATCGTCTACGAGGCATGGGACACGCAGGCCCACCGGCGCGTCGCCCTCAAGACGCTCCACGGCGCCGCCGCCGACGGAACCTCACAGGAGCGGTTCCTCCGCGAAGCGAAGGCCGCGGCCCGGCTGCGGCATCCGGGCATCGTGACCGTGCTCGACATCGATTTCGAGCAGGGCCGGCACTTCTTCACCATGGAATTCGTCGATGGGGAAAGCCTGGACCGGCGGCTCAAGTCGGCCCGGGCGGCACGGGATCTCCCCCTGCGGGAGCGTGTCGAGCTGGTCGCGCAGATCGCCGAGGCGCTGGGGGCGGCCCATCGCGCGGGAATCATCCACCGGGACGTCAAGCCGTCGAACATCCTCCTGACCGGGGACGGTCGTGCGCTCCTGAGCGACTTCGGGCTCGCCGGCGATGCGCAGGGCGAGGACCCGGAGCGGATCACGCTCGCGGGGGTCGTCCTCGGGACCCCGCAGTACGTCTCGCCGGAGCAGGCCGTCGGCGGATCCCGGCGCGCGGTTCCGGCGTCCGACGTCTACAGCCTGGGGTGCGTGCTCTACCGCGTCCTCTCCGGACGGCTGCCTTTCGAAGGGGAGGGGACGTCGGTGATCGAGGCGGCGGTGCGGAGCGAGGCGCCGCTGTTGCGCACCCAGAATCCGGGGATTCCGGAGGCGCTCGAGGCGATCGTGGCACGCTGCCTCCGGAAGGATCCCGGGGACCGATATGCGGACGGCGACGCGCTGGCGGCGGACCTGAGACGCTGGCTGGAGGGCCGCGCGCTCGGGCCGAGGCCGAAGCCCGCGGCGCC
>JABWAY010000434.1 GCA_013360825.1 Candidatus Brocadiia bacterium
CGCCGCGGGAGCCGTCGCCGTCCTGGCCCTGTCCGTGCCGCTCTATCTGCTGCGCACCGGCAACCGCTCCCCGGGCGCGCTGGACAACGCTTCGGGCGTCGGCGCGCTCGTCGAGATGGCCCGGGCCTGGGGCCGGATCGAGGGGTCGTCGCGCTGCCGGGCGATCTTCCTTTCCCCGGCCGCGGAGGAGTTCGGGATGGTCGGGTCGGAGGTCTGGGTGCGCACGCACGCGGCAGCGCTCCGCGCCGAGCCGCGCGTCTGGGCGCTGAACTTCGACGGCGTCGGACTGGGAGGACCGGTCCGCGTCGTCCCCGCGGCGGGGCCGGAACGCGAGGGGCTCTCGATGCCCCTTCTCCTCAGGGACGCCGGCGACGCGGCCGGGATCGCCCTCGCCCCCGTCCCCCCGTCGGTCGGCCTCGTCACCGACCACGTGTCGTTCACCCGCGAGGGAATCCCCTGCGCCACCCTCCTCACCCACTCCTGGACCGCGCGCCGGATCCACTCGGAACGCGATGCCCCGGAGGGGCTCCAGGAAGAAGGATTCGCGAACGTGGGCCGGATCGCCGAGCAGTTCGTCCGGCGCGTGTCCGGAGCCGGTGCGGCGACGCCCCCGGCCCGCCCCGCCGTCAGGCCCTGAAGATCGCCGCCCGCACCGTGCGGTGCGCGGCGTATTCCATCCACAGCACCCAGTGCGCCAGGTTGAGCGGCCGGTCCGGGCGCGCCGTGTGCCACGACGCGAGAATCGCCCGCGAGTAGATCGCAAATCGCTCCCCGGGGGTCGTCCCCGGCGGCATCCCGATCGGAAACGCCTGCTCGGTGAACTTCATCGAGAGAAGCCCGACGATGCGCTCCGGGTGCAGGGTCTGGAGCAGAAGCGCCGGAAGCGTGACGGACCGCCCGATGCCGTGAAAGGCATGCTCCCCCGTGAGGGCCCCGTCGATCCGCGCCTCGAGCGGCGTATCCGCCCAGAGCAGGCGGTCGAGTTTCTCGGCCAGCTCGGGAGTCGCCGCCACGCGGCGAAGCCGCGTCGAGAACAGGCCCAGCGGCCAGCGCATCGTCTTCTTCGCCGTCTCCGCTTCCAGGAACGCCCGGAAATCCTTCCCGGTGACGCGGGCGAGTTTCCGGCGGTCATGCAGCCACGGAAAGTCGCGCCGGAGCTCCTCGGTCCGCCGGACCCACCAGGCGTGCCACTCGTGGACCCGCGGATTCTCGCCCCAGCGCTCGATCAGGCGTTCGAAGCGGGGTTCCGCGGCGGGGGGTGAGGCGTCGGGGGTGCGCCCGGGCTCGATCGTCTCGATCCCGCCGTGGGCGATGGCGAAGAGGATGCAGGGACCGCCGTCGAGCGCCACGGGGTGGTGTACGGACCCCGCGGGGTTCAGGACGTAGTCGCCGGTCCTCCAGGTTCCCCGGTGGTCGTGGTAGCCGCCCGCGAGGACCAGGATTTCCTCGTCGCGGACGTGCCGGTGCTGGGGGTAGCCGCACCCCGCATCCATGCGGATCAGCACGGTCGCGTCCCCGGTCAGCTTGTCGGTCCGGAGAAACCGGATGGAGATACCCGGGTAGCGGGTTGTCTTCCACTCGGCCGTATCGAGGCTGAAGGCGACGGGGACGCGGGGCATGATCGCGGCGATCTTAGCACGGCCCTGTCGCCGCGCTCAGTCGAGGCGCTTCCATCCCGCATCTTCCATCCGGCCGGCGGGCCAGTCTTCGACCGGGGGAGCGCCGGGCGGGGCGGGGCGGGACCAGATCACGCCGTCCTCGCGGACGACGAAGAGGCGTTTTCCGGAGCGTCCTGGGGAGTCGGGGAAGGCGAGGAAGGCGAAGGCCCGCGGGTTTTCCCAGGGTCTGTCGTCGTCATCCGGGCCGTCGACGGCCAGGGGGTGGCCGTCGGCGTTGCGGAGGGCGCGGAAGCGATATCCGCGGTAGGAGGCGGGGGGGAGGAGGTCGGTGAGGCGCGGGCGGGGGCCTGTGGTGGGGGCGAGCGGGGCGTCGTCCGCGGCGGCGATTTCGGGATTAAGGAGGCCCGAAGGTTCGCGCCCGTCGGGGCCCGCGGCGCGGAACAGGCCGGACCAGTCTCCGGTCCAGAAATCGGGGAGGGCGTTTCCGTCGGCGTCGACGGCCTTCCAGCGGCGTTCGGCGTCGACCGCGGCCCGGAGGGCGTGGATGGCGGCGTCCTCGTTGGCGGCGATCATGGCGCCGTGGCCGACCCGGACCAGGGCGCCGCCCAGGAAGGCCACGAGGATGCCGGCGAGGATGGCGAGCGGCATCCAGGGACGTCGGCGGGGCTGCGGTGCGGGCGCGCTCACGGGGAGGTCTCCCGGGCGCGGTCGAGGAGCGCATCGACGATGCCGTCGTGGACTCCGAGCGGCTCCGACACGCGCACGGTCACACCCGGGTGCCGGGCGGCGGCATCGCGCGCCATCCGCGGGATGTCCGCGGTCGAGTGCCTCCCCGGGCTCAGGAAGTACTGGGCGATCGTCACCTCGGTGGCTCCCTCCGCCACGCAGGCCTCGACGGCCTCCGCGAGGGTCGGCGGCGCGAGCTCCATGTGCGCCGTCCGGACGAGCGGCCACGCGCCGCGCGCCCGGACCCGCCCGGCGACCTCCTCCAGCAGCCGGTTCGCCTCCGCGACCTTCGATCCGTGATCCACGAGCACCAGGGCCCTCATCGCGC
>JABWAY010000072.1 GCA_013360825.1 Candidatus Brocadiia bacterium
CGCGAAGTCCGGGCGCAGTTCCGTCGGTTCGAGTCCCTCTGCCTCAGGGCCCGCGGCGTTCGCCGGCCGGGGGCGGCGGCGCTCGACCTCGCCTGGGTCGCCGCGGGGATCTTCGACGGCTTCTGGGAATCGTCCCTTCAGGCCTGGGACGTCGCGGCCGGGATCGTGCTGGTCGAGGAAGCGGGGGGAGCGGCGACGTCCTTTGACGGCGGGGAGGTGGACCTGTTCTCAGGCGAGGTGGCCGTGTCGAACGGCCGGATTCACAGGGAATTTCTTGCGGCCCTCACGGGGGTGCCGCGGGCGGTCGTCCGCCGCTGACGCGGGGCAGTGGGGCCCGCCGGTGCGTCGCCGGGCCTACGGGTGCGCGCCGCGGGAGATCGACGCCACCATCGCGATGATGTAGAACGACATCAGCACCAGGTTCGCGTATCCGAGGATCAGGCCGGCGAGCGCCATCCCGGCTCCGGTCTGCATTCCTCCGCTCTCCGCGATCTGCTTCCGGGCCATGTGGCCGCAGATGATTGCGGGGATCGACGCCAGGGGTCCCATGCAGAAGAACGCCAGAATCCCCAGGATCAGCGATGCCGTGGACAGGCCGTTCGTCTGGATGACCGTGGGATAGGGCGCCGGATACCCGGGGGCGTACGAGGGCGCCGAGACGACGGGCTGGAGAGGCGCTCCGGTCGGCGACGGCGACTTGCCGCACCCGGGGCAGAAGGCGGCCCCCGCGGTCGGGAGGGCCCCGCCGCAGTGCGCGCAGAATTTCGGCGCAACGGCTGCAGGCTCGCCTGCGCCGGCAGGCCCGGACGCGCCTCCCCCCGCGACCACCGGCGCCGCGCCCCCGCCCGCCGCCACGACCTTCGCCACGAACACCTGGTAACACTTCGGACACCTCACCTGCTTCCCGTCGTGCTCGTCCAGCACCTGGAGGGAAGCCGTGCAATGATCGCAGGTCACGTTGATCGGCATGTGTCGTCTCCGTCGGGTCGAGGGGTCAGCGGTCGGTGTTGATCGTTTTCTTCGCCTGCCTGGCGAAGATCCGGATCGGGTTCAGAAGGTCCCAGTCCACGGCACTCATGAACAGGCCGATCAGCCCCAGCACGATGCCCGCAAGCGCGAGACTGTCCCCGCCCAGGGCCCCCGCGGAGGCCCGGATCCTGCTCCGGGCCCGGATCCCCATCAGGATCGCCGGAATCGACCCGAGCCAGCCCAGGCAGGCGACCGACAGAATCCCGAAAATCAGCGAGTTCTTCGCGCCGCTGCAGATCTTCGCGCCCGGCAGATCGGGAGCCGGAGGGGAGAAGATGTTGTGAGCATCCGGGTGCGGGGGAGGGGCGGGGTGGGCCGGAGAGGGGATATCGCGGGCGTCCCCGGGCGCCGCCGCAGGGGGCGGGGAGTCGATCCCCGAATGCCGCGGCGGCGGAGAGATCGCCCCCCCCTGCATCGCCGCAACCGGCGGCACAAACGCCGTCCGCCCCGCCGGGACCGGCGTGTCGCTCTTCGCCAGAAACGTCTCCGAGCAGCGCGGGCAGCGGACACGCCACCCCGCGTGCTCGGGATCGACCTCGAGCGCGGCCTGGCAGGCCGGGCAGCTGCAGGGCATCGCGATGGCCATGGGGGTGTCGGCGCTCATTGTATCGGTCCGGCATCAAGAGGTGCGCCCCGTCCCGGTCGTTTCAGAAAATCCCGCGCCGGGGACCGAAACCGCCCCGCAGGCCGGCCGCCCCCGGGGCGCCCGATGTCAGACCCGGAGCCGGACGAACCGGTTCTTCTTCCCGGCCCGCAGCACCTGCCCCGATGTCACCGCGAACGGCCCCGCCTCCGTCACCTTCTCCCCGTCCACCGTCAGCCCTCCCTGCTCGATCAGCCTGCGCCCGTCACTGTTGGACGTCGCAAACCCCACCAGGACCAGCAGCCGCGCCAGCCCGATCTTTCCGTCCTGGATTTCCGAAGCGGGAACCGCGAACTCGCGCACATCCGCCGGCGTCTCCCGGTTCACCACCACCCGGTCCCACCGCTCGCGGGCCGCCCGCGCCGCCTCCGCCCCGTGAAACCGCGCCGTCAGCGTCTCCGCCAGCCGCAGCTTCGCGTCCCGCGGGGAGGACGTCACGAGCGCCGCCGACTCGGCGAGGGGGACGGACGTCAGCAGCGTGAACCAGTCGGCCATCATCGCGTCCTGGATGCTCATCGCCCGGCCGAACATGGTGTCGGGCTGATCGTGGACGCCGATGTGGTTTCCCAGCGACTTCGACATCTTGTTCACGCCGTCCAGCCCGGTCAGAATCGGCGTCATCAGGCAGACCTGCGGCGGCTGCCCGTACTCCCGCTGCAGGTTCCTCCCCATCATGAGGTTGAACGTCTGGTCGATGCCGCCGAGCTCGACGTCCGCCTTCACGACGACCGAGTCGTAGCCCTGCATGATCGGGTAGAGAAGCTCGTGAAAACTGATCGGCTGATTCGCCTTCAGGCGCTTCTGGAAGTCGTCCCGCTCGAGGATCCGCGCCACCGTGACCTTCCCGGCCAGCTCCAGGACGCGCTTCATTCCCAGCGGCGCCAGCCACTCGGAATTGCGCCGGATCTCCAGCCGGCCGACGTCGACGACCTTTCCGATCTGCTCCAGGTACGTCTTCGCATTCCGGTCCACGTCCTCTTCCGACACCGGCGGGCGCGTCGCATTCCGGCCGCTCGGATCGCCGATGAGGGCCGTGAAGTCCCCGATGATCAGGACCGCCTGGTGCCCGGTCTCCTGGAACTGGCGCAGCTTCTGCAGGACGACCGTGTGCCCCAGATGGATGTCGGGGGATGTCGGGTCGACGCCCAGCTTGATCCGGAGCGGCCGCCCGAGGGCCAGCCGCTGCGCGAGTTCCTCGCGCGAGACGATCTCCGCCGCGCCCCGCGCCACCGCCTCCAGTTGTCCCTGTCCCGCGCTCATGCTGCTCTGATCGCTCCGCCCGCCGGTTCCGTTCGGTCTATTTCCGCGACTGCGCGTCGTGCCATCTCAGCCACTCCTCGTTCTTCCCGAACGCCTGCCCGGTGACGACCGCCAGGCAGTTCCGCAGAACCCGCCCGTCCTCCTCGTTGGCCTGCGGATGCTTCAGCGCCTTCATCAGCGCTTCCGTCGCCATCCCGCGGTCCGCCTCCGTCACGAGATTCGCGAACAGGTAGACGCCCAGGCGGTCCTGCGCATCCAGCGCGCGCAGCATGCCCTGGAACGGGTCCACCTGCGCCTCCGCCAGGTTCCCCGGGAAAATCCGCGCCTCCGTCTCCTCAAACACCAGCTCCATCGGGTTCGGGAAGCCTCCGCCGGGCCCGGTGATGGAATGGAAGCGGAGGCGTGCGCGGGCGCGGAGCTTTTTGAGGTGGGTATCGGACGCCTCGGCGAGCCGCTCGACCACGGCGAGCCTGAGCGTCTGGGCGGTCTTCAGTTCGATCGAATACCGTTTGAGCAGGCTGGGTTCCGCCGAGACGATCTCGCTGCTGGACCCGTCGGGTTCGCAGGAGGCTTCCCGGAACTCGACCTCGAGCTGCGAGTTCCGGTCGATCACCTGGGAACGCACGGCCGGGTCGTTCTGGAGCAGCGCGTCCCCGAGCCAGATCGTCACCGTGTCCGTGGACATGTTCGTGAGTTCGAACGTGAACTTCAGGATCTGCCCGTCCTTGCAGATGGCGTGCGACACCGAAACGGTGGAGCGCACCAGCGTGGCCTGGATGATGCCCTGTTCGCAGGCCTTCTTCAGCTTGACGATCGTGTCGTTGAAGTCGAGCGCCGGCTCCAGCTTCTGGATCGCCCGGGCATGCTCCAGCGCGGACTGGTAGTGCTTCTTCCGGTACAGGTCGACCGCATCCAGGAACTTCGCGTACATGTATTTCCGGGTCGCGTCCCGGTCGGGCCGGAATTCCGCCCGGGAGGCGATCAGCGCCTTCAGGTCCTCGGCGGTCATCCGCAGCTCGGGGGGAAGCGGCTCGTTCTCCTCCTCCACCAGCCGCTGGAGGACCTTGAGCTGCTGCGAGGCTCCCTTGCGCCGGATCGAGTCCACGAGGTACGGGATCGCCTCGCCGCCCGCGGCCAGCAGCGCACCCCAGGCGTCCTCGCGCTTTGAGACATCCTCGGAATCGAGGTCCGCGACCAGCCCGCGGAGTTTCTCCGCCCGGGCGGCGAGTTCCTCCGCCGGGCCCGGCGTCTGGGCGACGCCGACGGCCGCCGCGGCCAGCAGGAGGAACAGGACGGGTCTGCAGCGGTGCATCAGATCACTCCACCGTGACGGCTTTGGCCAGGTTGCGCGGCTTGTCGACGTCCCGCCGGAGGGCGACCGCGATATGATACGCGAGAAGCTGGAGGGGAACGGCGGTGACCATCGGGGATACCAGCTCCGGCGTCTCCGGCACCTCGATCACGTGGCGGGACAGCTCCCGGACCCGCGCATCGCCCGGGTTCGCGATCGAGATCAGGATCCCCCCGCGTGCCTCGATTTCCTTCATGTTCGAGAGCATCTTCTCATAAACGCGCCCCGCGGTGGCGATCGCGACCGTCGGGAACGTGTTGTCCACCAGCGCCAGCGGGCCGTGCTTCATCTCGCCCGCGCCGTACCCCTCGGCGTGAATGTAGCTCAGCTCCTTCAGTTTCAGGGCGCCCTCGTACGCGTTCGGGAAATTGTACCGCCGCCCGATGTACATGAAGTTGCGAGCCCCGCGGTACCGGCGGGCGATGGTGCGGACGCCGGCCTCGCAGCGCAGCGCCTTTTCGACCGCGTCCGGAACGCGCTCCAGCGCGCGCAGGAGCGGCCGCGCCGCCTCGCGGGTCAGCGCCCCCCGCAGCATCCCCAGCCGGACGGCGAGCAGCTCCAGGACCGCGATCTGGGTGGTGTAGGCCTTCGTGGACGCGACGCCGATTTCCGGGCCCGCATGGGTGTAGAGCGTTCCGTCCACCGCCCGCGGAATGGAGGATCCCACGACGTTGCAGACGGCCAGCGTCAGCGCCCCCCGCGCCCGGGCCTCCCGGATCGCGCAGAGCGTGTCCATCGTCTCGCCGCTCTGCGTCACCGCCACCGCCAGCGTGTCCCGCCCGATCACCGGGTCCCCGTACCGGAACTCGCTCGCGAGCACCACCTCCGTCGGCACCCGCGCCAGCTCCTCGAACGCGTACTTCGCCACCAGCCCCGCATGCGCCGCCGTCCCGCACGCCGTGATCACAACCCGCCGGATCCGCTTCAGCTTCGCCGGCTCGATCTCCAGCTCCGGAAAGTGCGGGATCGAATGGTCCGTCCGCCCCCGGATCGTGTCCCGGAGCGCGCGCGGCTGCTCATGGATCTCCTTGAGCATGAAATGCGGGTACCCCTCGCGCGCCGCCGACGCGTAATCCCAGGTGATATGCGTGATGCGCGGCTCGCGCGGCGTCCCGTCCGCGGCCACGATCCGCACCCCGCCGGGGGTCAGCTCCGCCAGCTCCCGGTCCTCCAGGTACGCGACCCGGCGCGTCAGCGGGAGCACCGCCGGCGCGTCGCTCGCCAGGAAGTTCGCCCCCTCGCCGAATCCGACCAGCAGGGGAGAGTTGAGCCGCGCGCCGATCAGCACGTCCGGCCGGTCCCGGAACAGCACGCCGATCGCGAACGATCCCTCCAGCTTCGCAATCGCGCGGCGCACCGTCTCCAGGGGATTCCCCCGGTGCATGTCCTCGATCAGGTGCGCGATCACCTCCGTGTCGGTCTCGCTCCGGAACGCGTACCCCCGCGCCCGCAGCCGGCGCCTCAGCGCCTCGTGATTCTCGATGATCCCGTTGTGCACCACGGCAACCCGAGCGTTGCCGCTGACGTGAGGGTGCGCGTTCCGCTGCGTCGGCCCCCCGTGCGTCGCCCATCGCGTGTGCCCCAGCCCGACCGTGCCGGCCAGCGGGCTCGCCTTCAGCCGCGCGAGCAGGTTCTCCAGCTTTCCCGGCATCTTCTCGACGCGGAAGCGTCCCCGGTCGAGGACGACGATCCCCGCCGAATCGTACCCGCGGTAATCCAGCCGCTGGAGCCCCCCGACGATCGCGGGGGCTGCCGGCCCGGGCCCGACGTAACCGATGATGCCGCACATGCTCTCGCTGATGCTCCTCGTCCAGGGTTCCCAGGGTCCTTATCGGCGGAACCGCGTCCCGGAAACAGCCGCGGGGGCCCCTGTCCGGGGCCCCCGCGCAGGATTCTCTCTCGTCGGCCGGCCTACGACTGCGTGACCTCGGCGGCGGGAGCGGGATCGTCTTCCTTCCGCTCCTTGTGCTCGATCACGCGCTTGAGCGACAGCCCGATCTTGCCTTCCGCGGGCTCCAGGCGGATCACCTCGACCTCCACCACATCGCCGGTGGTCAGCATCTCCGCCGGATTCGCCGGCTTGTCGCCCGCGAGCTTCGAGACGTGCAGCAGGCCCTCGAGGCTCGGCTCCAGCTCGACGAAGGCGCCGAAGTGTGTCAGCTTCGTGATCTTTCCCTGGACGACCGTCCCGACGCAGTACTTCTCGGGAATCGTCGTGTCCCACGGGTTGTTCTGGAGCTGCTTCAGCCCCAGCGCCACGCGCTTCTTCGCCGGATCGACGGACAGCACCACCGTCTCGATGGCGTCGCCCTTCTTCAGAAGCTCCGACGGGTGCAGCACCTTCTTCGTCCAGCTCATGTCCGACACGTGCAGCAGGCCGTCGATCCCTTCCTCCAGCTCCACGAACGCACCGTAGTTCGTCAGGTTCCGGACCTTCCCCTTCACCTGGGTCCCCACCGAGTACTTCGACTCGACGAGATCCCACGGATTCGTCTCCGTCTGCTTCATCCCCAGCGAGATTTCTTCCTTCTCGCGGTTGATGTTCAGGACCACGACCTCGACCTGATCCCCGATCGCCACCATCTCGCTCGGGTGATTCACGCGCTTGGTCCAGCTCATCTCGCTGATGTGGACCAGTCCTTCGACCCCCGTCTCCAGCTCGACGAACGCGCCGTAGGGGAGGATGTTCACCACCTTGCCCTTCACGCGCGTCCCGACCTGGTACTTCTCCTCCACGTGCGCCCAGGGGTTCTCGGACAGCTGCTTGTAGCCGAGGGCGATGCGCTCGTGCTCGCGGTCGATCTTGAGGATCTTGACCTCGATCGGCTGCTCCAGTTTGACCATCTCGCTCGGGTGGCTGATGCGCCCCCAGCTCATGTCCGTGATGTGGAGCAGGCCGTCGATGCCGCCCAGGTCGACGAAGACGCCGAAGTCCGCGATGTTCTTCACGATCCCGCGGCGGACGTCCCCCTCCTGGATCTCTTCCATCAGCTTCTTCTTCATCTCCTCGCGCTGCTCCTCGAGGAGCTTCCGGCGCGAAACGATGATGTTCATGCGCTTCTCGTCGATCTTGATGATCTTGCACTCGACCTCGCGGCCGACGTAGTCGCCGATGTCTTCCACGCGGCGGATGTCGACCTGGCTGGCGGGGAGGAAGACGGGGACTCCGATGTCCACCAGAAGTCCGCCCTTGATCTTCCGGATCACGCGCCCGCGGACGACGTCGCCTTCCTTGTTGCTGGTGATGATCCGTTCCCAGCCCCGGATCCGGTCGGCCTTCGCCTTCGAAATGGCGATCAGCCCCGCCTCGTCCTCGACGCCCTCGAGGAAGACCTCGATCTCATCCCCGGGCTTCACGCTCTGGGGATTCCAGAACTCCTGGATCGAAACGATGCCCTCGGACTTGTACCCGACGTCCACGATGACGTCGTCGTTCACGATGTTGAGAACCCGGCCTTTGAGGATCGTGTCGATCTCGAAGTCCTTCACCGACTCCTCGTAGTGCTTGTGCAGATCCGCGGTCGAAACCGACCCCATCGCGGCGTCTGCGCGCTGCTCCAGCTCGTCGACCGACATTCCGATGTACTTCAGGACTTCCCTCTGATTCACGCTGCTGTCTCCGATACATGTCCGGCGGAAAGGGATGAAGAATCACCCACAGGGACGGAAACGCCACGGGCCCGGGGCCCGCGGCACAGATCAGCCAGTGTAGCAGCAGGGGGTCCGGGGAGGAAGAAACTCCCGCCGGCCGTTTCCCCGGCGTCAGGCCCGGAGCCGGTCCACCAGCGCCGGCGCCGGCGGCAACCCGACCGTCGGGCGCCGGTCGCGCGACAGCCCCTCCAGCGCCGCACGAAGGGCGCCCGGAAAACGCTCCTCGTTCCACGCGTCCGCTTCCGGCAGCGGCTCGCCGTAGCGGACTTCGATCGGCGCAGGCCGGGGAAACCTGCTGCCCCTCGGCCAGGCCCGGACCGCACCCCGGATGAACACCGGGACCACGGGGACCCGGGCGCGACCGGCCAGCACCGCAATCCCGCCGCGAATCTCCCCGATGCTTCCGTCCACCGTGCGCGTCCCCTCCGGAAAGACCAGCAGAGACCATCCGTCCCGCAGGCGCCGCAGCGACTCCTTCATCGCCCCCACATCACCCGCCCCGCGCCGGATCGGAAACGCATTCAGGGAGCGGATGAGGAAGGCGAAGGGGGCAAACTTGAAGAGCGTATCGCGGGCCATGAAGGTGCTGGAGCGGGGGAGGTGAATGGCCACGAGCACCGGGTCAAAAAACGACTGGTGATTGCAGGCGAGGATCACCGCCCCCGACCGCGGAACGTTGTGGATGCCGTAGGCCCGGAATCTCCAGCCGAACAGCGCGATCCACGAGACCATGAACCGGGACAGTATCCACCACGCGCGGAGGATCACCGTGCCGCTCCGCTAGCGGACAAACAGAGCGTCGATGTCCATGGAGGCCGAAGCGGTCCGGGTCTTGCCGCTGAGCTGGATCTTGAGCGACGTCATGTCCCCGAGCAGCGGCGTGGAGCCCTGGGTGATGTTGACGCCGTCGCACCAGACCTCGACGGCGCGGGCCTCGCCGGTCCCCGTCTGCCGCATCTCCAGGATATGCCACTGCCGCAGCGTCAGAAGGCGCGGCAGCCGGTCCTTCAGCTGCACGCGATTGTTCAGGGCCACGCCGTCTTCCTTGCGGATGTCGAGCTGGAAAAGGCCGTTGCTGCCGGTCGCGGGCGCGATCTGGAGCTTCGCAGTCCCGAATTCGAGGTTCAGCTCGAATTCCTGGCTTTCCACCCGGAACATCAGGAGAACCTCCCGGGCCTTCGGGAACTCAAGGGTCTCCTCCCTGCCGTTCCCCGTCAGGACGCCGCCGGCGACGGTCCATCCGCTGGTCTTCGTCAGGTCTGCGGGCTCGGCGCTGAAGTCCCAGTACTGTCCCGCCGCGCCGCCGGACATCGACTCGCCGAGCATCTTCTCCAGGTCGGCCCGGACCTCGACGAGCTCCGCCTCCGGATACTGGTTCTTCAGGCCGCGGAGGATCGTGCGCACCTCTCCGTGCCGCCCCGCCTGCAGCGCTCCCGAAGCCCTCGCAATCGTGCTCTGCTTCATTTCGAGGAAATACGCGTCCACCACGACGGTGAACGGCGCGGCCTCCTTCGCCATCCCCAGCTCGGCCGCCGTCTTCAGCGCGGCCCGCGCCTGGCCCATCAGCCAGAACTTCATCGCCGTGTCCGCCCCGTCCGCCCGCATCAGGCACCCCTCGCCCGCGGCGATGTACAGCTTCGGGACGCTCCGGCGCGTCAGACCCCCGCGGATGATCTGGTGCCACAGCTTGTGGTCCAGTTCCCGCCAGGCAATCGTCTCCTCCGTCCCGCTCTTCTCCTCGCGGAACGTGACCCCGCTCGAGTTCGCCGTGTTCGCCCGGCCTTCAACTCCGTTCGTCAGCTTGGACGCGTACCGCTTGTCCATCGCCGGCGGCCGGGACTGCGCCGCGAGATTCAGGATCTCGTTGATCGATTCCTGCTTCAGCTCGAGCCCCCAGATCACGCGGTCCCGCATCGACTGCCAGAGCGCAAAATGTTCCGGATGCAGTTTCTGCTTGGCGACGTCCATCGTCGGCCCGGCGGTCTCGAAATCGAACGACGCCATCATCCGCCGGACGTTCCCCTCGAGCTCCGACCAGATCTTCTCGGACTCCGCGATCAGCTCCTTCTCCCGCGCCGCAGCCTGCGCAACCCGCCAGGCGTCCTCCCGCTCCTTGACCAGGCGGTCAAACGCAGGACGGCGCTCGTCGTCGCCCGGATACGAACGCATGCGGAAGCGTTCCTCGATCGAGTACCGGCACTCGCCGAATTTCCCTTCGACGCACTTCGCCTCGATCAGCCCCTCCAGGACCTTCAGGTCCGCCGCGGCCGCCTCGGCGATCGGTCCCTTGAGCGACTGGATTTCCGGGTCCGTCGGCTGGCGCCACGTCAGCGCCTCCAGGCGCTTCAGCGCGTCCCCGAACCGGGAGTCCTGGCACATGCGCCCGACATCGGCCTTCAGCGTGTCGACCTCGGCCGCCATCGCGACTTCCACCATCTGGTTGATCAGACGGATCTCGCTCTCGGCTTCCGCGGCCTCCAGGGTCCCGCCGTGCTCCGAGATGAATTCGCCGAACTTCTGGAGGCGGAGGGAGACGTCCGACTGGCCTGCCAGCGCGCGGGCGGACCCGAAGCGCGGCTTGAGTTCCGCCCACTTGTCCACCCTGGCCTGGGTCTGGAAGTAGCTGCGCAGCCAGAGTCCGCCGACGGCGAGGAGGAGGAAGCCGCCGACCACGACGGCGCCCTGCCGGACGCTCCGCAGCTGCGCGGCCCGCGCCGCCCGTTTCTCGTACTGCGCCTTGGCTTCTTCCGCGGTCGGCATCGGCGCGTGGGCGCCGGGAGGGGCGAGCAGCGGTCCTTCGGACGCTCCCGGCGCGGCGCCGGTCCCGGCCAGCGCGCCGGCCGTCTGGATCGCCCGGAGGTCGCTCAGCAGGTCTTCCCAGGACTGGTAGCGGTCCTGCGGTTCCGCCTCGAGCATTCGCTCCACGACGCGGCAGACCGCGTCCGGGATCGTCGGATCGAAGAACTTGAGCGGGGGAATGGTCTCCTCGGTCAGGCGGACGAGGACCTCGAACGGGCTCTGGCCCTGGAACGGCGGCCGTCCCGCGACCATGTGGAACAGCGTCGCGCCGAGTGAGTAGATGTCGGTGCGGGCGTCCATCTCGCGGTCGCCGGTGACGCACTCGGGCGCGATGTAGAACGGCGCCATCTGGCCGCTCCGGGAGATCGCGAGGATGTTCTCCGTGATCTTCGTCGCAAGCCCGAGGTTCGCGATCTTGACCGTCCCGTCCTTCAGGATCAGCACGTTCGACGGACGCACGTCCCCGTGAATCAGCCCCTGTCCGTTCGCGTACTGCAGACCCTCCGCGACGGCGATGGCGATGCCGACGGCGGTATCGAAGTGAAACTTCCCCTGCTTTTCGAGGAGGTTGTAGACGGACTCCGCCTCGACGAACTCCATGGCGATATAGAAGCGGTTCTCTGACTTCCCGAGCGCGTACACCTTCTTGATGTTCAGGTGGTCGATGGACGCGACCTTCTTCGCGTCCTCGACGAACTTCTTCTGGAAGTTCCCGTCGTTCATGACCGACGGGTTCATGATCTTGAGGGCGACGGGGCGATTCTTGCTGATCTGGGTGGCCTTGAAGATCACGCCGGTCGAGTCCTGACCGAGGCGGGTCACGACCTGGAAGTCCGCGATGCGCCCGGGCATCTTCGGCTTCTGCAGTTCCTGCGTGGCGCGGCGTTCCTCCAGCGCCTTGTTCAGCTCGAACAGGGCGGTCTTCGGGTCCAGCGGCTGTTCCTCACCGGTCCCGGACTCCGGCGGCGGTTCGGACGGAAGGGCCACATCGAGGTCCTCGGACCCCTCCAGCCGGACGATGGACAGCACCGCGCTGCACTGGCCGCACTTGATCTTCTGACCTTCCTCGAATTTCGAGATGTTCAGGCTGGCCTCGCAGCTCTTGCAGCGGACGATCCGCTTGTTCTGCTCCTCGACGACCGCCTCGACCTGGTGCCCGCGCATGTAGCCCATCTGGACCAGCACGTCGCCGATCCGGGGGTGCGGGCCTCCGGCGAGGACCTGTTTCAGGAAGGAGCGGTAGGCAATCAGGGCCTGCCCGAACAGGGGCACGGTTTCCTGCGGGGCCTGGAGGAGTTTCTGGACATCGAGGCAGGTTTCGAGCTGTTCGAGGGTGATGAAGTGAAATGCGACGGCGATTTCCCCGAAGCGGCGGCGCTGCATCGAGGACATGGTTTCGAGGATGGACTGGATCTGCTGCTTGGTGAGGTACCCCTTCTGTTCCAGGATTTCGCCGAGTCTCGGGGGGCGTTCGCCGCGTTCCTCGAGCTCCTTCTGAAAGTCAAGGCACTCCTGGAGCTGCTCCTCGGTGATAAACCGGGTGGAGACGGCGAGTTTGCCGAACAGGACATTTTTGATCTGGGCCATGGGGTCCTCAACAGACACTGGGAACGGCGTCCGGGCTTCCCCGGAAACGCGATCCCGCAGTCTAGGGGGGCGTCATCCTAAGGTCAATGGATTTCGGCCCTTGTGAACGTTCCCGCAGCCGCCGCTTCCCCTTGCGATGACGGGACTTGGGGCGAGCAGACACTTCTCAAAGCCCCCGCCCGCCGTGTAAGATCCCGCCATGAGCCCAGATGCCTTCCTCGCCCGCGCACTTCTGTCGTCCGGCATGCTCTCCCGCTCCCAGCTGGACATTGCCCTCAAGTGGCTGGAGGAGTCGCCGGCGGGCGGGCTGGGGGACCTTCTCTGCACGAACGGCGTCATTCCGCGTCCCGTCTACGACGCGCTGATGCGGTTTTACAAGAAGGACACATCCCGGGTCGGGGTGGCGAGCACCGGAAACCGGGACCGCGGGGTGCGGGAGGCGCAGCTGTTCTGCCTGATCGGGCTGCGGGAGGAGGACGTGTCGGCGGAGCAGATGAAGGACGCGATCGACATGTGGGTCCGGCTGGAGGCGATGGGGAAACTGCGTCCGATCGGGGAGGTGATGATCGAGAAGGGGTACCTGGATCTCGGCAGGCAGCGGGAACTGACGGCGAGGACGAAGGAATCGACGCTGGCGTGCCAGCGGTGCGGTGAGCAGGACTTTCTGTACAAGGTGACGGGATCGCCGTTCACGTGCGACAAATGCAAGGGGCCGCTGGGGCCGGCGCGTGCGGCGGAGGGAGTGGCGGCGCCGGTGGATCCGATGGCGGGGACGCTGATCGCCGGGGCGCGGATCGACGAGAAGATCGGGCAGGGGCGCTGGTCGACGGTCTACAAGGGGCTGGCGCCGGCGCAGAACCGGCCGGTGGCGGTCAAGCTGTTCTCCGCGGATGCGCCGCCCTCGACGGTGAACCGGTGGGTGGAGGCGGCGCAGAAGGCGATTCCGATTCTCTCGCCGACGCTGGTCGGGGTGATCGACGCGGGGGCGGTCGGGGATCGCGGGTACATCGTGATGGAACTGGTCACCGACGGGCGGCGGTGGCCCGAGCGGGAGAAGATGGGGTGGCGGCTGCTCTGCAAGGTCGGCATCGACCTGGCGCGCGCCCTCGCCTCGGTGCATGCGCACGGGATGGCGCACGGCGACGTCCGGCCGGCCAGCGTGTTCGTCCGGGAATCCGGTGCGAAACTGGGCGACTGCGGGCTTGCGCACGACGGAACGCTCGCGGTGCCGTGCGATGCGCTGATCACGGCGCCGGAGATCTGGAAGAACGAGCCGCTCGACCCCGTGAAGACCGACCTTTACGCGCTCGGCGTGACGCTCTACTCCTTCGCGGCGGGGCGCCCTCCGTTCGAGGGCTCCGACCCGCGGGCGCTCGATATCGCCCATCGCGGGGAGACGCCGAAGTCGCCGGGGGCGTGGAACCTGGAGCTTCCGCGGGCGCTTTCCGCGGTGATCATGAAACTCCTCGAGAAGGATCCGATCGGGCGGTACGGGTTCGCGGAGGAGGTCGCCCGGGACTTCGAAGCGATCCTGCGGGGCGAGACGCCGCACGCGGCTGGCGGGCAGGAGAGCCGCACCTGCCGGTTCTGCAGGACGGCGAATCCGGCGACGGAGCAGACGTGTCTGGTCTGCGGGAAGCCGATGGTGGAGCTGTCGGACATGCTGCTCCTGGACGACGAGGCGCCGTGTCCGAAGTGCACGAAGCCGCTGAGCCGGGAGGCGAAGGCGTGTTCGTGCGGGTATTCGGCGTGCGTGATGTGCAAGGAGCGCGAGGCCGATGCGGAGTTCGGGTACTGCTCGACCTGCCTGACGCCGGAGCTGGCGGACAAGTTGAGGCGGAAGCGCGATTTCCGTGCGAAGCCGACGCTGGGGAAGCCGGGCGGGGGAGGGCTGAAGCCGGCTCCGCCGGGGACGCGGAGTCTGAAGCCGCCGCCGCCTGCGGCGGGGCTGAAGCCCGCGCCGCCGGCC
>JABWAY010000435.1 GCA_013360825.1 Candidatus Brocadiia bacterium
CCTCCTCCTCCGCCTCCGCCGCCGCCTCCTCCGCCACCACCCCCGGCCGGCCCGTCGACCCCGTCAGACCCGCTCCCGATTCCATAGAGCGACGTGATCCCCGCGACGTCGTCCGGCCCGAGCTCCAGGACCCCCGTGAACGACGGCGTCATGACCGAGCCCGCAACCGAGGTGTGCCCGAGTCCCAGCGCATGCCCCAGCTCGTGCTCGATAATCCCCTCCAGAAACCCCGCCGAAACCCACGACACCTCGCCGTTCATCTCCACGTTCCCCTCGAGAATCGTCACGGCGCCGTCCGTAACGCTTCCCCCAAGCCCGAGCACCCCCGCGGGACCGGGCCACGGATCGCTCCACCCGATCACGTTCTCGCCGTCGCCGAGCACCGGGAGCGACGCCGTCGAACTCCCGTACTCGAGATCGAGGTTCCCCGCCGTCGCGACCTCCCAGTCGAGCATCGTCTCCTTGAAGATCGCGACTTCCCCGTCGAGCGCCGGCGGGCCCCCCGGGTAGTCCGGCGTCCCGGCGTCGTTCATGTTCCAGACGACCTCGCCCGAGGGCGACGGAAGCGGCATCCCGCCCCATTTCGCGACCGGGGACCAGGTGTAGCTGTAGGCCCACGCGCCGAGCGTGGCGGCGCCGAGAATCAGCCCGCTGCAGAGAGGTCTTTTCATTTCGCCACCTCCCCGTCCTGCGCCTCCCGACGGCGCGCGATTTCCTGCTGGAAACGGCCGATCAGGTCCGCCAGCGGTTCCTCGCCCTGATCGGGCGTGAGGTCCTGCTGCGCGGGGGTTCCGTCCGGGTTGGCGAAGCAGCAGCCGGTGAAATCCCGGCGGGCGACGTCGCGTCCGTCCGCGTCGGTGCGGACGATCCACCGCCCCTGGGCGAGTCCGACGATCGCCGAGTACTTGCACGCGGTGAGGTTGCCCTCGAGGAAGAGCAGCGCGCGGTCGCCGGGGGCGAACTCGGGCATCCCGTGGATCCGGTACTGGACGCGGCCGATGGTCCCGCCCTGCTGGATGAACGACATCGGGTCACCGACGCGCGCATCGCCGTGGAGCACCTGATCGACGCGGACTTCGATCGTGGTGTAGATCTGGGAGACGCCGTCGGCGTCAGGGTCCATCCACGACGGCTGGACGGCGGTGACGGTGGCGACGACGACGTGCCGGGCATGTTCGACGAGCTGGGCGTCCGAGAGGCGGATCAGCACGGCGGCCGGGGCCAGCGCGCAGGCGAGCACGAGCGCCCCGACGGGGAGCAGGACCTGTTTCATATTCCCTCCGGGCCAAAGTTGGATGCCGACCGGGCAAGCAAACCCTGTTCCCCGGATCGCGCGGGGACGCCCCTCTGGCGCTCCCGCCGCGGCCTGCTCAGTCCGGTTTACACCCGCCGCCGGGGCTTACAGCATTCTCGATCCTGCGATGCCCCGCATCCGGGTCGGCGCCCGATCCGCCCCGCGCCCGCAGGGCCGGAATTCGCAATTCCGCAAGCGACCGCCCCGCAAAAAAAAACCCGCGCCGAAGCGCGGGATGAAAGCGGGCGACCGGGCTCGAACCGGCGACAACGACGTTGGCAACGTCGTGCTCTACCAACTGAGCTACGCCCGCAAGAGTGGCTCATGATAAGGAGGCCATGGGGTCAAGTCAACCCGGAACCGACCTCAGAGTGCATGGCCAGGCCTCGCACCGGCTTCGGCAGCGGACCACGGCTCTCAGATCCGCACACCAGGCGAGTGCGCCGGCAAAACAGGTCCGGACGCGACGCCGCGGAAGACCGCGGCGACCGGGACATCGGCCGCCGCCGCCCGGATCTCCCCGTGCCCGCGGGGCTCCGGCAGTGCCTCGAGTTCCAGTCACGCCCCCTCCACGAACGGCAGGTCTGCGTCCGGGAGACCGGCGGCGGGTTTCCTGTCCGCAGACCTGCAATCCGGACCTTCCACCTGAAGCCCGTTGTGGCACACTCGTCCCCCATGACCGACGAAGCCAAGTCCCGCGCAAGCCGCTGCTTCGCCCGCACCGGTCCCGGGGGTATCCCGTCGAGACGCGACCTGCGGGCGACGGTCGCCGCATGCACCGAGAGACTCCGGCGCGACCCGGACGACGTGGAGGAGCTGATCCGACGCGGCACCGCCCTCACCATCCTCGCCGGCAACGGCGACGGTCGGGCGCGCGATGCGGAAGAGGACTTTGACCGCGCCCTGCGGCTTCGCCCGGGAGACCTCCTCGCCCTCGGCGGACGCGCCGGGGCGCGCTTTTCCCGGTGCAAGTCCGAAAGACTCCCCGACGACCACTACCTCCGCTGCCTCCGCGGCGCCATCGCGGACTGGAGCGAGGTGCTGCGCACCCTGCCCGACGAACCGCACGGCCTCGCGGCCCGGGCTTTCGCGCTTCATGACCTGTCGCTGGCCGTCCCTGCCGAACGATCCGAAAGTCTCGCGCAGGCGATGGAAGACCTCGACCGCTCGATCGCGCGGCTTCCCGGCAACGGCGACGCCTTTCTCCTGCGGGGGACCATCCGTCTTGCGCGCCTGCCCGCAGCCGACTCCCTCCCCTCGCTGGAGTCCTCCATCGCCGACTTCGAACTCGCCCTCCAGCTCGGGCCCGACCAGCCCGGCCGCCACGCCCGCCTCGCCGCCGCCCTCGCGCAGGCCGCCG
>JABWAY010000436.1 GCA_013360825.1 Candidatus Brocadiia bacterium
AACTGCGCAAGGCAGTCCGGGCGATGGAGACCCTCTCTCTCCGAAAAACGGACCAACTGCTCGCCGAGATATCGTGAGGGAAATGTGCGGAAAGTAGGTTAAGTGTCTCCGAATCTTCACCCGCCCGGTTCAAGGCGACAATTGATGCGACTGTCGAAGAACAGCGAGGCGACAAATCCGCTCGGTTTAAGGTTGAGGGCTGGATCGACATCGACCGCGATTGACAATGCGCCTTCTGCGAACGACCAAGAGCGCTTCCCCGCGCGCGGAGGCGCCGCCTGCCGCTGGAGGAACATTACCTGCCGCTGTGGCTGGAGCTACAACAAGCAGATCTTCGGGCCGCTGTTCCTGCTCGGAGTCGCGTACGCGCTGGCCCGGTGGAAGGGTTGGCTGTGACGAAGCGCGATCGTTCCCTACCAGGCCCGTGATTTCCTCCTTATCGTGTCTCCCATGACCCGAGCGATCCCCCGCCTCCTCGCGTTCCTCGCCCTCGTCGTGCCCGGTTGCGGCCCCTCCGCCGGCGGCGCTTCCCCGCAAGCCGTCTTCGACCGCGCGAAGGAGTGCAGCACGTCGGGCGACTGGGCCGGTTTCTACGATTGCCTCGCACCGGCGAAGCGCGACGCGGCGATCGGGGGGCTGCTGTACCTCGCGGCGTTCACGAAGATGGGCGGAGGTACGGCGGAGGCGGAGTACAAGACGCTCATGGAGTCGCACGGGCTCGACCCGAATCCGCCGAAGCCCGACCCGGCGGCGCCGCAGGGGGCGCAGTTCGCGCAATGGCTCGCCCCGGCAAAGGACCGCAGGAAACTCTTTGCGGACCTCATGGTCTTCACGCACCCGACGCGGAAAGCCGACGACGCGTTCTTCGACGCCGCCTCGACCCTCGCAGACCTGCGGGTGACCGGCGAGACGGCGACCGGAAAGCTGGTGAAGCCGGATGGGAAGAAGAAAACGATCAACTTCGTGCGCACGGACGGCGCCTGGTTTCTCGACGAATGACCCGGACGCGAACGAGGCCGGGTCCCGTTCGAGACCCGGCCCCGCAGTTTCGCCCCACCTGGCACCTTCCGCTCCCCCGCCTCCTTCTTCGCCCGCTCGTCCGACTCCATCTAGGCGTGCTTGCTGAAGGCAGCCTCCACGGCCCTCCGAAATGTGGCAGGGTCGACCGCGGGAAATCGATGAAGCTCCGGTTCGATCCGTCCAAACAGCTCGAGCGCGGCCGACGGCTCAACCAGACCCCGTCGGATCATTTCCCCGACGTCGACGAGATCCAACGCGTGCCCGCGTTCGATCTTGGCGAGCGCCTGCGAGTAGAAATCGTAGTGGAAGAAATCGACGGGGCCCTCACGTGCAATGAACACGCTTCTGTCCCGCCAACCCGGCAGCTCCGGGATGAAGTCCGAGGGGGAAGCCAGCTCAATATTGACATGAAGCTCTTCCTTGATCTTCGGAAGGCAGGAAAACACGGCGTCCTGCTCCGCCTCAATCTTCAGGTCGACATCCACGGTCGACTGCCGCCAGCCCTCGATCACGGCGCTCGAACCACCCACGAAGTAGATCCGGGCGGGGCGGCTGACATCCCTCCCCAGAGCCTTCATGAACGCCTGAACCTTCGCGGCGCTCGTCACTTCACGCACGAGGCCGCCCTCTCGAAGCTGACAAGCCGCCGGATCAGGGCGTTGTACCGGGAGTGCGCGCTGTCGGAGTCCTCGGTTGCCAGCAATGCGTAGAGCCGGTGCTCGGCCATCGGGATCGCAGCAGGTCCAGGATCGAATCCCAGGCCCTTGAGCCGGGGCGCGCCGATCGACACCAGGCATGCCTCCAGCGACACGCGGCCCTGTTCGATGTCGCGCAGGCCCTGCCGGATGAGGTCTTCCCCTGGAAGTGCCGAGGCCATCGCCCGAGTATACCGCGGAGCGCTCCGCCGCTCCGCACGCGCCCTTCGGAACCCGCGTCCTGCCGGCTGATTTCCCTCACGCACACTTCTTTCAGCCGGCCCTCTCCGTCGAAGGTCACGCCTCGCTCCTGGACGACGGACTCACTGCGTTCGTTCCCCGGGGGATCGGAGGCCGAGTAGCGTCCGAACTCGCGGGGCCACGCCCCGGCGCCCCGCGACCGGGATTCCGGAAAACCCGAGTGCCAGAATATCTGGAACCCACACACGCTCCACGAATCACCGCAGCCGCGGGTTCACCCCGGCCGGGATCCTACTCCGATTCCACGAGCCAGATTGCCGCGTCGTCGAGGAGCTTCTCACCGTCCAGTTGCGGGTACCAGCCCCTGATGAGGGGTGCATCTTTCTCGAGGATGCTGAGAACTTCGCCGGCTGTCTGCTCGAGCTCGTCGGCCTCCCAGGTCGATTCGCAGCGTTCCAGGACCGGCAACACGATCACCTTCACGCCGAGCTGCGATTCCAGCTGCGCGGCGACATCGCCGACGGTCAGAACCCGGGCCTCGATGCGCACCTTCCGGACAGGTCGTCGGTCGTCATGAATTCGACTGCCGTGGAGGAGGCCAGGTCGAACTCCGGATCGGCAATGGTCAGAAGCTGCTCAAGGGCGTTCTCGAGCGGGGGAGCCCGACCCGAGATCCCCGCTGGTCCCTGAATTCGCCGCCCGCACCGAGCCGGCCCCACCCGCGTCGTGATCGCGGG
>JABWAY010000437.1 GCA_013360825.1 Candidatus Brocadiia bacterium
ATCTCCGCGGCGAGCGCCAGGACGCCGTCGCCGTCCAGCCGGGGCCATCGCCGCCGGGCCGCCCGGGTGCGGGCATTCAGCTCCTCGCGCTTCGACGCCAGCCAGTCGCGCGCGAATCCGCGGATCAACCCTCCCAACGCAGCCACCGCAGATAGTTCGAGTAGCGCTGGTGGTAGTACTTCAGCTTCAGCACATCGGCCTGCACGTGCGCGTAGAGCTTCGTCCCCTTCGCCAGCTTCTCCAGCTGCCCCTCGATTCCGTTCAGCTGCTTCCGGACCTCGTCCTCCTTCACTCCGTCCAGCCCGCGCTCGAAGACGTCGTCCAGGGCCGCCACCGGGTCGTCCCGGTCCAGGTTCAGGCGCACGAATTCCTCGCAGGAGAGGTCCCACGCCCGCCGGAGCCAGCCGACCCGGTCGATCCGGTAGACCCCCGCGGACTGCTGGTTGAAGTACGGCGAGGTCGCGTTCTGCTGCAGTTTCTCGTGCAGCACGAACGGCAGGATCTGCCGGACGTCCTCGGGGCCGGCCTCGGGCCTCCCGCGGAACCAGGCGAGCGTCTTCGTGAACGACAGCAGCGTCATCAGGCTCCGGACCGACAGCCCGTTTTCCGTCTGGGAACAGAGGCATTTGACCTTGTCCCGCCCGCAGTCCGCGGCGCAGGTCTGGGAGAGCGTCCTGCCGGCCAGGTGAATCGTGTCCTTCGATTTGTACTCGATGTCCTGCGCGGCCAGGTCGCAGAAGTCGAACTGCGCCGCGAAAAACTCGATGCGGCGCCGCACGCTCCGCGGAATCGGAACCTTGAGGATCGTCGCGTGTGCCGCCTCCAGCTCCTTCTCCGAGAAGACGATCTCCCTCGGGACCAGGTTCTCCGGCCGGACTCCGTCCTCGATCCGGTTCTGAAGGTCCCCCAGGAACCGGGGATTGAAATTCAGCGCCTTGATCACGAGATCGATCCGGTCCTTCAGCGCCTCGATCACCTGGTACGTCCCGCCTCCCGCGTCGTCGTTCGCGGTCAGGAACCAGGCGCTCTCCGGGCTCTCGATCGTCTGGCCGAGTACCTCCGCGTACCCGTCCCCGAGCAGCGTCAGGAGCGCGGACTGCGTCCGGGTCGGGATCCGGTTGTACTCGTCCACGATCTTCACCCGCATCGAAATCCACTTCCGCCACCCGATCCGGATCTTGTCCACATCCTCCGCGTGGATGAGGTCCCTGGGCAGCGGCGACCCCAGGAGGTCCGCGACGGTCATCTGCGGCTGGCCGTGCTGCATCGCCCGCCGCATCTCCTTCAGCGAATACCCGGCCAGGATTCCCATCAGCAGCGCACTCGCCGTCTTCCCCCGGCCGGGGCCGCCGACGAACAGGGCGCGCTTGCGCGCGGCGAAGGTGAGAAGCGGGAGCAGCACGAACGAGGAGAAGGAGGACTCCGTGGGGAGGCGGACATCGGTCCCGGCGCCGCCGAAGCGGAACGAGCGCGGCGGGGCGTCGTTGAACTCCATGTCGTAGTAGGGGGTGATGATCGCGTGGTTCACGATCCAGTAGTAGGCCTGCCTGAGTTTTTCGTCGAGGGGGGCGGCGGACCCGGCGGTGCCCTGCGCCGCGCGCCCCTCCGGTCCCTCGTAGAGGTCGGCGACGTCGAACTCTTTCTGGCGGCGGGTGCCGGGGAGTGGGATGGTGGGGGAGGCACTGACCTGGCGGAGGTCTTTCGGGGGCAATGGGGTCATGCGGGGAGCTTCGCAGCGGCGCGGGGAAGGGTCAAGGTCCGGGTGTGCCGGCGCCCTGCCGCGCCACAACCAATTGCGGCTGAACAGGTTGCACGACCCGGGAGCGCCGCCGCGAATTCTGCGTACACCGTGTAACATCCCCTCCCACTCCCCGTCCTTTGAGCAGACGACCTCGTGAGCACACCGCTTGAAGATGAACTCGACTCGGTCCTTCTCGGCGCATGGTCGCGCGGAGATCGCGGCAGCGGCGAGCAGCTTCTCAAACGGCTCCTCCCGGGAATCGTCGGCCTCTGCTACCGGATTCTCGGGCGCGAGGCGGATGCGCAGGATGCCGCACAGGAGACGTTCGCGAGGATGTGCGCCGAGATCCGGAAAGGCGTGGAGATACGGAACGTGAAGAAGTGGGCGGCGACGGTGGCGATGAACCGGTCGTTCGACCTGAGGCGGGCGCGGGGCCGGGAGGTGATGCTGGACCCGGAGCTGGCGCCCGCGGCGGAACAGGCCGACCCGGTGGACAGGATGGACGCGCAGGTCGTGAAGACGTGGATCGAGCAGCTGCCGCCCCGCTACAGGGTCGTCCTGCACCACCACTTCTTCATGGGATTGAAACCCCGCGAAATCGCGGAGGTCATGGGACTGGAGGACGGGACGGCGCGGGTCCTGCTGCACCGCGCGGTCGCAGCGCTTCGAAAGGTGGCGGGACGATGAACGGACATCCGACGCGGGAGACGATCGCCGAGTTCGCCTGGGAGGCGCTCGAGGGGTCCGAGCGGGAGGGCGTGGAGCGCCACGTCTCCGGGTGCGCGGAGTGCGCGCGTCTCGCGGAGCGCTGCCGGGTGGAGGCGAGGGCGATCGCGGCGGGGTGTGGGGAGGGGTTCGACGCGGGGCTTGCCGGGCGGATTCTCGACGGGGTGAC
>JABWAY010000438.1 GCA_013360825.1 Candidatus Brocadiia bacterium
GGCAGGTGCGGGTCGCGGGGGGAGGGGTCGTCGCGGTCGCCGCGCAGACGTTCTGCATCCACGGCGACACCCCGGGGGCCGCCACGCTCGCCGCCGCCGCGCGCCGCGCATTCGAGGCCGCAGGACTCACCGTCGCCGCCATGGGGGCCGCATGAACTTCATCGAGGAGGGCGACAGCGGACTGCTCGTCCAGTGGGCGCCCAGCTCCGACCCGCAGGTCGTCTTCCGCGCCGCCGCCCTGCAGCGCAGGATCGACCAGAACCGCCCCCGGTGGCTGCGGGAAGCGATCCCCGGGACCTGCTCGCTCTGCCTGGTCTACGACCCGCTGGCGGCCGGCGCCGACGACGCGCGGAAACTGATCGAGTCCCTCGGCGAAGTCGCGGACGACCCGGGAGAGTCGGCGCTGGTGGAGATCCCGGTCGTCTACGGCGGCGCGGACGGACCGGACCTGGAGCGCGTGGCGAAACACGCCGGCCTCGAGCCCGGGGAGATCGCCCGCAGGCACGCCGGGGCGCGCTACCGCGTCGCGTTTCTGGGATTCGCGCCGGGATTCGCCTACATGGCCGGACTCCCCTCCGAACTGGTCAGCCCGCGGCTCAAGTCCCCGCGGCCGCGCGTCCCGCCCGGGTCCGTCGCGGTCGGCGGCGCCCATACCGCGATCTACCCCAATGAAACCCCCGGGGGGTGGAACCTCATCGGGCGCACCTCCGCGCGACTCGTCGACTGGTCGCGTCCCGACCCGTTCCTCCTGCACCCCGGGGACCGCGTCGCGTTCCGCGCCGTCGAAGGACACGCATCGGAATTCCCGTCCGTCGAGTCGATCGCCCTCCCGCACCCCGACCCAGCGCTCGAGCTCCGCGTCGCCGGCCTCATGACCACGATCCAGGACCTGGGGCGCGGCGGCTCCGCACACCTGGGCGTCCCCGTCTCCGGCGCCATGGACCGCATCGCCCTCCGCCTCGCCAACCTCGCCGCCGGCAACCTCGAAACCGAGCCCGCGCTCGAGTTCACCTTCCCCGCCCCCCGCATCCGCTTCCTCCGCCCCACATCCTTCGTCCTCGGCGGCGCAGACTTCGTCCCCACCCTGGCCGGCCGCCCCGTGCCCTCCTACGAGCGCATCGACGCCGCGGCGGGCGAGGACCTCGTCTTCGCCCGCCGCCGCGCCGGTCACTGGGGTTACCTGGCGCTCGCCGGCGGCATCTCCGCGCGGAAACATCTGGGAAGCGCCGCGACCGACACGCGGAGCGGGATCGGTCGCCGGCTGTCGATCGGGGCGAAGCTCGGCCTCGATCACGCCCCGCCGTCCGACGGTCGCCAGGTGCCGAAGGACCTCGCGCCCATGCCGTCCACCGACCCGGTCGTGCGGTTCGTCGCCGGGCTCACCCCCGAGGCGAACCGGCTCGACCGCGCCGTCATCACCCTCTCCCCGCTTCAGGACCGCTCCGGCTACCGCACCGAATCCCCGGTCTTTTCTCCCGGGGAGGCGTCCCTGATGTCCGAGGGGCTTCCTCCGGGGACGATCCAGCTCCCCGTCGACGGAAAGCCGATCTTCCTGATGGCCGATCGCCCGACCACCGGCGGGTATCCGAAGCTCGGGTTCTTCGCCTCGATCGACACCCGCGTCATCGCCCAGTGCCCGCCCGGCACCCGGATCCGCTTCGAGAAGATCGCCGCTTCCCGCGCCCGCGAACTGATCCGCGAGGCGCGCCAGGTGCTGAACATGATCAGCGAGGACTGACCGGGGTCCATCCGTCCGCGGCGGGGTCCTCGAGGCGCCCGGCCGCTCCGGTTCCCTCCATGTTGCGGGACCAGACCTGGCCGCGCTCGTCGACGTAGTACGAGAAGACGCCGTCGATGCCGAACCGTGCGGGGCGGGCGCTGAAGGCGAACTGGGAGCGGCGATCGACGCCGGGGAGGCTGCGGAAGTAGTACCCGTCGCGGGGGGTGACCGGGCCGTGGGCGTCGGACCAGGGGGCGTCGTCGGCGAGGGCGAGGTCGAGGCCGGCGATGTCCGGGTGGCCGAATCGCGCCATCGCGTGGCGGTACATCCCGGAGGCGTCGTCGACCCAGTAGTCCCGGATCCCGTTGCCGTCGAGGTCCTCGGAGCGCATGCGCTGCTGCTGCGCCCAGAGCCGCTGCAGGCCGTCCGTGGCGGAGGCGTGGCGGCGTTCGAAGTCGGCGGGGAAGAGGCGGGGCATGACGAGGTCGGGGCGGGCGGAGAAGAAGACGCCGGCGGCGGCTGCGACGAACCAGAGCAGGCCGAGGGCGATGGAGACGACCGCGGAGGCGCGCCCGCGGAGGGCCCCGTCGCTCTCGCGGATGTCGCAGAGGGCGCTGTAGCCGAGGAGGGCGGGGACGAGCGGGACGCCCAGGGCGGCGAGGCCGAGGGCGAGAAGCGCGCGTCCGGAGTGGCGGGGGGGGGATTTCCGTGGGGCGGCCTCGGGGGTCATCGCCCGGACATGCTACCGCGCAGCCGCGTCCACGGACTCCTCGAGGACGTCAAAAAGCCGGTGAAGGGTGCGGGGCGCCATGGCGAGCGCCGGGACGACGACGACCGCATCGCCGAGCGGGCGCAGGACCACGCCGCGGCGGCGCGCTTCGAGAATGACCCGGTGCCCCGTGCGGCGCGAGGC
>JABWAY010000439.1 GCA_013360825.1 Candidatus Brocadiia bacterium
CCTCGTCCGAGCGGTCCCGCGGGCCCGCGTCCGAGCGGTCCCGGCGGTCCGCGTCCGAGCGGTCCCCGTCCGCTGGGGGGAGGGGCTCCCCGTCCGCCTTCCCCGCCTCCTCCGTCCGCTCCTCCGCCGCCGGCGGGTCCCAAGCCTTCTTAACGAGTGATCGGCCGCCTCCGGGCGACCGACTCAACACAGGAGACGTGTCATGCAGTTGATGCCGAGCCGGATCAAGTTCCGCAAGTCGCAGCGCGGCGTGATGAAGGGCAACGCGACGCGGGGGACCTACGTGGCGTTCGGGGAGTGGGGGCTCCAGGCTCTCGAGCACTGCTGGCTGGGTGCGCGGCAGATCGAGGCGGGGCGGATGGCGGCGGCGCACCATATCGGCAAGAATGCGCGCCTCTGGATCCGCGTCTTCCCGCACAAGTCGATTTCCAAGAAGCCCCTCGAGACGCGCATGGGAAAAGGAAAAGGCGAACCGGAATTTTATGCCGCGGTCATCCGGCCCGGCCAGGTGATCTACGAACTGGCGGGGCTTCAGGATGAAGCGGCGCGCGCGGTGTTCAACATCATCGCTCACAAGATGCCGATCAAGACGCGGATGATCCGCAGGAGGCACGGCCTGTGAAGATCAGCGAATTCAGGCAGAAGGCGACGGACGAGCTCCGCACCCAGGTGAAGAAGATCCACGAGGAGCATTTCAACCTCCGGTTCCGCAGGGTGACGGACGTCATTGAGAATCCGGGTCAGCTCCGTGAGCTGCGCCGTGATCTGGCGCGGATCCACACCGTGATCCGCGAACGCGAGCTTGCGGACGCCAGGAAGGCCGCCGCGGCGCCGAAGACGGAGCCGAAGACGGAGCCGAAGGCAAAGGGCGGAGCCGGGAAGCCGGAAAAGGCCGCGAAGCCGGGATAAGGTCCTCCAGGAGGGTGGGATGAAGAAGGACGCGAAGAAAGACGCGAAGAAGGACGTGGCCAAGCCGGAGAAGAAGGAAGCCCCGAAAGTGCAGGTCAAGAGCCCCTTCACGAAGCCGGAGCTCGAGGTCTTCCGCCGGTGGCTGCTCGCGAGGCGCGAGGCGGTCTCGGGAAACGTGACGAAGATGGAAGATGAAGCGTTGCGCGGGACCCGCGGCGCGACCGGCGACCTCTCCAGCATGCCGATCCACATGGCGGACATCGGGAGCGACACGTTCGAGCAGGATTTCACGCTCGGCCTCATCGAGAATGAGGAACTGGAACTGGGCGACATCGAGGATGCGCTCGAGCGCATCGCCGACGGCTCGTTCGGGGTCTGTGAGGAGTGCAGCAAGCTGATTCCCCGGGAGCGGCTCAAGGCGCTTCCGCACGCCGCCCTCTGCGTTCCGTGCAAGAAGAAGGAAGAGGACGAGGCGGCGGGGTAGTCGATCCCCCTGCAACGGCACCGGGCCCGCCGCGAGGCGGGCCCGTTTTCACAGGCGGGGTGCGCTCCGGTTTCCCTGTTCAGAGTCCGGCCCGGCGGAGGATCATGACGGGATGGAAGGGACCCCGGCTGTGTCGCTCAGATCCCACCGGATCGCGTTCCTGGCGATCGTGGTGGTGGCGGCCGTTTTCGACCTCTGGTCGAAGTGGGAGGCGTTCGAGCGGCTCGGGGCTCCGCCGTCGCCCCTGCATCACGAGGTGATCCCGAGGATTCTCCGGTTCGAGACCGCGACGAACACGGGGGTCGCCTGGGGGATGATGGGGCAGAAGAGCACGCGCTGGCTGATCGTGGGGCTTTCGCTGGTGGCTTTCCCGGTGATTGCGGTGATTTTTGTCCGGGCGAAGGCGCCGTCGTGGGTGTTCACGCTCGGGCTGGCGTCGATCGGCGGGGGGACGCTGGGCAATCTCTACGACCGCCTGGTGCACGGGGCGGTCCGGGATTTCATCTACGTCTACTGCATCAACTTTCCGATCTTCAATGTTGCCGACACCTTCATCTGCGTCGGGGCCGCCCTCCTGGCGATGGAGCAGCTGCTGGTCCCGAAGCCGCCGGACACCGGGGCGGCGCCGGGGACTCCGGCGCCCGAAAAATCCGGGATCGCAGGGGGGGGCGACGCCAAAATCGGTTGACATCCGGCACGGGGGCGCGTAGTCTCTTCCGTGTCGATTCCGTCCGCATGCGCTAGGCGCAGCCGATGGCTCAAGGGTCCGCTCGGACCGACCTCTCTTCTTCCCGCGATCCGGTTCTTCGACTTGCAGCGGGCATGAGCAGGGCCGGGGGCAGGCCGGGAGTCGAGGCGGCACGTGTTGTCCGGCCGATGAGGCGCGGGGTTCGCGCCCTTCAACAGAGAATCGGGGCCGGCTGGGCGCTGTGGAAAGTGGAGCAGGCGGGTCGCGTGTGTTCTTCCCGACGTGGCGCAGGCATGGCGCGGGTGCGTCGTGGGAGGACGTGAGCGTTGTTTCGGGGCTGGCAGCGCCGTATGCCCGGCGCGCCGATGTGGCGGAGCGGACATGTCCTTTCAGAATCCGGGCGGCGGTCACGGTGGTCACGGCGGGCAGGGTGGGGATGGCGGCGGGAGACGGCATCGTGGTCGGCGCGGGGGCAGGCGCTGGCGGAACCGCAAGAACCGGCCGAACGGGCCGGGGCAGGGCGGAGGGCCTCCGGGAACGGCGGTGACCGAC
>JABWAY010000440.1 GCA_013360825.1 Candidatus Brocadiia bacterium
GAGCCGCGCGAGGTGGCGCGGGGGGAGGCGTTCCTGCGCGGGATCGGTTCGCGCGGCGGAACGGAGCTCCTCCCGGCGCTCGACGACACGGCCGCGGTGTTCGATTCCCGCCGCGAGTCCTCCGGCCGCGCGCCGGTGATCGTCGTCCTCACCGACGGCGAGGTCGGCGACGAGTCGGCGATCCTCGCCCGGGTGCAGTCCCGCCTGATCGACGTCCGCGTCTTCACCATCGGCATCGACACCGCCGTGAACTCGGGGCTGCTCCAGCGTCTCGCCTCGACCGGCGGCGGCACCTCCGCATTCGTCACGCCCGGCGCAGGTCTCGAAGACGCCCTGCGGGCCGTCGGCAGAGAGATCGGTGAACCCCTTGTCACCGACCTCAACGTCTCCGGCCCGCAGGTCGAACGCGGATCCCAGGCCCCCGAACGCGCCCCCGACCTGTTCGCCGGCCGCGCTTCCACCGTGTTCTTCCGCACCGGCGCGACGAAGACCGTCACCGTCCGCGGCCGGACGGCCGACGGGAAGTCCTTCGAGCAGACCGTCCCGGTCCGCGAGGTCGCCCACCCGGCGATCGCCCACCTCTGGGCCCGCGCCCGCGTCGTCGATCTCGAGGACCGGTTCCGCATGAACCTCGGAGGGACGTCCGACCTCAAGTCCGAAATCGTCCGCCTCGCCTGCGAACACACCCTCCTCACCCGGTTCACCGCATTCCTCGCCGTGGACCACGCCGAGATCGTGAATGCCGGCGGCCAGGCGCGGACCGTCGTCCAGCCGGTGGAGATGCCCGCAAAATGGGACCAGGAAAGGTGCGTGGCCGACATCAGCTGCAACGAGATCGGCTTCGATGATTCGGACCTGACGGTTCAGAATGAGGGCGCGTCTCCCGACTGTTCCATGGCGGCATCTGAGCCTCCCCTTTTCGAAGAACCGGCTGAGCGTGCTCCCCGCCCCGCGCCGCCGTCCCCCGCCCGCCCGAGTCGGAAAGTCCCCGCCCGGGCTGCAGGGAAGGCCCCGCACGGGACGGCCGACCTGCTGGCCTGCGCGGAAGCGTTCGACAAGGCCCTCCGCCTCCTGTTCGCCGCAACCGGCTCCGGCCTGCCCGCCGCCGTCGCCGCGTTCGAAGCCGCGAGGATCGCGCTCCTCAAGTCCCTCGGCGCCTCCGGCATCGCGTCCTCCGTCCCCCGCCTCCAGCGCTTCCTCCGCACCGACGCGGCCGCCGTCAGCGCCTCCGCGGCCGCGCTCACCGGAGGGGGAGGGGTGGCCGGCCTGGTCTTCGGCGTCTGCATGGCGGTCTGGGAGACCGCACGGAAGGAGATGGCGGACGCGCTGGCGGCCGTCGGCGTCCCGCGCGGCTCCTGGGCGTTCTGGGAGCGATCGGTCTGAGTCGAGCCTGAAGGGGCCCCCCAAATGTTCCCGGACTGCGACCCTGGGCCGGTGCGCAGTCCGGGTTGGGGGGTCCCGCTTTTTTTTTCGTGCGGGAGTCGGAGGGCGGCGGCCGCCGCGCTACCGGGGGGAGCGCTCGATCTCGAAGCGGTCGCGCTCCTCGTGCCACATCGGGCGGTTCTCCGCGCTTCCCGGCTCCAGCACGACGGTCCGGCCCCGGACCCCGCCGGCATCGATCTCCAGCAGGACCCAGTGGTGCAGTCCCTCGATCGCCGCTTTCTGGCCGGGGTCGCGCCGTTTCGGGTCGACGCGCGTGAACGGTCCGCCCGCGCCGCCGGTCACCACGAACGTCAGGTCCGCGTCGCGGAGCCGGGTCACGATGCGCTCGTACATGTGAGCGTGGCCCGAGAGGACGAGGCGGACCCCGTGCTTCGACAGGACGCGTTCGGCGAGACGGGTCGCCTCAGGCATCGGCGGCTCGAACTCCGCGGAGGAATACGGAGGATAGTGAAGGCAGACGATCGGCATCAGGTTCTTCGCCGCCGCGTCCTTCAACTGCTCGACGAGCCACGTTTCCTGCTCCCCGCCCTCGCGGAGCGGATCGGCGTCGCCCCACAGATCGGAGCCGCCGTCGAGCGCGATGAAGCGGCATGGCCCCGCGTCGACGGCGCTCCAGAGGGCGGCAGGGGAGGGGGCGGCGAGGAGGCTCGCCAGTTCCTCGCGCTGCGAGCGGTGGTAGAGGTCGTGGTTCCCCGGCACGAAGACCATCGGGACGCCGGCGCTTCGCAGCTCCCACGTCTCCTCGAGAAACAGGTTGAACCCCTCGGGATCGTGCGGCGGCGCGGCGAGGCGGAGCGGGCCGGCATGGAGGAGGGCCGGAAACGGGACGAGGCTCAGGAGGCCGAAGCCGGTCTGGCCGCGGGCGGACTGGGGCCAGAACGGGATCGCCCACGCGGCGACCCCCCAGTCGGGGAGATGCCCGGTGGGGAGGTCGGTGCAGGCGTCGCCGAGAAAGAGGACGAGGTCGGGGTTCTGCCGGCGGATCGAGGCCATCACGGCGCGCACGGCGTCCCGGTTCCCCTGGACGTCGCCGAAGACGGCGACGCGCAGCGGCCTGTCGGTCGGGAATGCGCCCGGGGCCGCGTTGAGCCGCCCTTCCGCGTGGAGCCAGCGCTCGTCGGCGGGGACATGTCCCGCCGGTGCGGCGGCGCACCCCGCGAGGGTTGCAAGGACGGCGGCGCAGACGAG
>JABWAY010000073.1 GCA_013360825.1 Candidatus Brocadiia bacterium
AGGCCCGAAGCGCATCCCGGACGGCGGCGGCGTGGGGGAGGAGCGCGAGGGCGGCGTCGTAGCGGAGGGGGAGGGCCCGGTCGCGGAGCCGGTTCTCCAGGGCGACGACGGTGAGGGCGGCGGGGGAGTGGGTTCCGAAGAGTTCCGGGGCGTCGGCGAGGGCGGCGAGGGCGTGGTCGGGGGGCTCGATGGGCGACAGAAGAAGCGCCCGGTATCCCGATTCGATCGCCGTCCGCCATTCTTCGGCGCTGACCGGCTCCGGCGCGGCCGCAAGGGCCGTCCGCGCGGCGTGCGCCTCGGCCCCCAGAGCGCATTCCGCCTGGAATCGTTCGGGGTCCCCGGAGCGAAGGGCGAGTCCGGCGAGGCGGTGGCGCGCGCGGTACCGGAGATTCGACCAGCGGAGCGCCCACTGGGGGCGCGGGGCGGCGATTTCGAACTGCGCGGCCAGGGTGGCGGCTGCCTGCCAGGCCTCCCGCGCCTTCGCGGGCTTCCCCCGCCAGTCCCACTCCTCACCCCAGCTCAGGAGGAACTCGACGAGCTCGGCGCAGGCCCGGTTCCGGAGCGGGTGTTCCGGGGGCGCGAGGCCGGCGTCGAGGGCCCGGTCGATCCCCTCGCAGTCACCGAAATCAAAACCGGGAGCGGCGGCGGCGAGCGCGGCATACTCGGACGCCTCCAGCGCCCGGCCGTCGGACAGCGCGATCAGCGCTTCGAACACCCGCACCGCACCGTTGCGCGGCCCCGCCTGCTTGATCAGGCGCAGCGACTCCAGGAATTCCCTCCGTGACCCGTTCGATTCCCAGAGTTCCGTGAGCCGCTCCGGCCCTCCCGGCGCGGGATCCGCGGCCGTCAGGGACGCGGCCGAGGCGGCGAGGGCGGCAAGCAGCGGACGGAGCTTCATCCCATCTGTATCGGCTGGAGGCCGCCCCCGGGTAAACTCGCCCCCCCGTGAAAACCCCCCGGTATCTCGTTCCGTTCGACGTCCGCCGCCTCCCGTGGCGCACGGCGGACGTCCTGATCGTCGGTGGAGGGGTGGCGGGGCTGAGGGCGGCGATCGAGGCGGGGCGGCGGTCGCGGGTGGTGCTGGCGGTCAAGCGGGGCCGGACCGACTCGAACACGCAGTGGGCGCAGGGGGGCGTGGCGGCGGCGCTGGATCGCGGCGACTCGATCCGGAGCCATGTCGAGGACACGATCGGCGCGGGGAAAGGGATCGCCGACGAGCGGGTCGTCCGGACCGTGATCCGCGAGGGGGCGCTCCGTGTCCGCGAGCTCATGGAGTGGGGGACGCGGTTCGACCGCGAGCGCGGGGCGATCCGGTTCGCGCGCGAGGGGGGGCACTCGAGGGCGCGGATCCTCCATGCCCATGGCGACGCCACCGGGGCGGAAATCGCCCGCGCCCTGCTGGAAAAGGTCCGCGCAGAGCCGAACATCGTCGTCCTCGAGCACACATTCGTCCTGGACCTCCTGACCCGCGACGGGCGGTGCGTCGGCGCCATCGCGGCCGGCCCCGACGGCCAGCTGCAGGGAATCGCCGCGCCGCGCACGATCCTCGCCACCGGCGGCATCGGACAGCTCTACCGCGAAACCACGAACCCCGACGTCGCCACCGGCGACGGCCTCGCCATGGCCCATCGCGCCGGCGCCCGTCTCGAGGACATGGAATTCGTCCAGTTCCACCCCACCGCCCTCTACATCGCCGGCGCCGCCCGCGCCCTCATCTCCGAGGCCGTCCGCGGCGAAGGCGCCCTCCTCCGCGACCGCCTCCGCCGGCGATTCATGCCCGACTACCACCCCGACGCCGAACTCGCCCCCCGCGACACCGTCTCCCGCTCGATCGTCCGCCAGATGCGCGCCACCGACGACACCCAGGTCTACCTCGACCTCTCCCACCTCCCGGGGGCGCAGGTCCGGAAGCGATTTCCGGGTCTTGTCGCCCTCTGCCGGACGTACGGGCTCGACATCGCCCGGGACCCGATCCCGGTCCGCCCCGCCGCCCACTACCACGTCGGCGGAATCCAGATCGACCTGCGCGGGCGGACGAGCCTTCCGGGGCTGTGGGCCGCGGGGGAGTGCGCCTGCGCCGAATTTCACGGCGCCAACCGCCTCGGATCGAACTCCCTCCTCGAAGGACTGGTCTTCGGCACGCGCGCGGCGCAGGACGCGGTTCGCCAGAAACTCCCCGAAGTCCGCACCCCTCCGGCCGTCTCGTTCCGCCGGACCGCCCGCGCACTTCCCCCCGCCCTCGACCTCGCCGACGTCCGGGCCTCCCTGAAGGCGGTGATGTGGCGCGAGGTCGGCGTGGAGCGGCAGGCGGACGGGATTGAGCGGGCGATTCAGGCGATCGACTTCTGGAAGCGATACATCCTTCCGTGCGTGTTCGAGTCCCCGGCGGGTTGGGAGTTGCAGAACATGCTCGAGGTCTCCGGGCTGCTGGCGGGGGCGGCGCTGGCGCGGCAGGAGTCGCGCGGGACGCATCACCGGGTTGATTTCCCCGAGACGGACGATGCGAAGTGGAAGCGGCACCAGATCCTCTGAGGGTGTGGCGCCGGGGGGCGGGTCCCTGTCAGATTGGCATTGTCGAGCGGGGTGGTGGCACCCGCCGCGCGCGGACGCGGGCCCAACCGATCGCGTAATGTGTTCAGCAGCCTTGTGTTACGCCGCACCACCCGCTTCCGGCGATGGCATACGCTTTGCTTTTGTTTGCCTCAGACCGACGTTTCCACCTCCAAGGAGAATCCGTCATGGGCAAGGTCATCGGCATCGACCTCGGTACCACCAACTCCGTCGTCTCCGTCATGGAGGGGAGTACCACGACGGTCATCACCACCCCGGAAGGCTCCCGGCTCCTCCCCTCCGTCGTCGGGTTCACGGAGAAGGGCGAGCGCCTCGTCGGGTACATGGCGAAGCGCCAGGCCGTCACCAACCCGCAGAACACCGTCTACTCCATCAAGCGCTTCATGGGCCGGCGCCGTTCGGAAGTCGCGCGGGAGGAGGAACTCGTTCCGTACAAGATCGTGGGAAGCGGTTCCGACCCGGTGAAGGTGGACATCCGCGGGAAGGAGCACACGCCGCAGGAGATTTCCGCGATCGTTCTTCAGTCTCTCAAGGAGGCGGCGGAGGCTTACCTGGGCGAGAAGGTGACCAGCGCCGTCATCACGGTCCCCGCCTACTTCAACGACGCCCAGCGCCAGGCGACGAAGGACGCGGGCCGCATCGCGGGGCTGGAGGTCAAGCGGATCATCAACGAGCCGACGGCGGCCGCGCTGGCGTACGGGCTGGACAAGAAGGGGAGCGAGAAGGTCGCGGTGTACGACCTGGGCGGCGGGACGTTCGACATCAGCGTGCTCGAGGTCGGGGACGGCGTCGTGATCGTGAAGGCGACGAACGGCGACACGCACCTCGGCGGCGACGACCTGGACAAGCGCGTCATCGACCACATCGCGGAGGAGTTCAAGAAGGCGCACGGGTTCGACCTGCGCCGCGACCAGATGGCGCTTCAGCGCCTCAAGGAAGCCGCGGAGAAGGCCAAGATCGAGCTGTCGAGCGCGCTTGAGACCGAGGTGAACCTCCCGTTCGTCTGGGCGGATGCCTCGGGTCCGAAGCATCTGCAGATGAAGATCACGCGGGCGAAGCTGGAGCAGCTGGTGGGGAACCTGATCGAGCGGACGCTGGGTCCGGTGAAGCAGTGCCTGGCGGATGCGAAGCTGAAGCCGGAGGAGATCGATGAGGTCCTGCTGGTCGGCGGTTCGACGCGGATGCCGATGGTGGGACGGCTGGTGAAGGAGTATTTCAAGAAGGAACCGAACCGTTCGGTGAACCCGGACGAGGTGGTGAGCGTGGGTGCGGCGATCCAGGGGGCGGTGCTGAACGAGGAGTTGAAGGACGTGCTGCTGCTGGATGTCACGCCGCTGTCGCTGGGGATCGAGACGGTCGGCGGGGTGTCGACGAAGCTGATCGAGCGGAACACGACGATCCCGAAGACGGTCCGGCAGGTCTTCTCGACCGCTTCGGACAACCAGCCCGGGGTGGAGATTCACGTGCTGCAGGGCGAGCGGCCGATGGTGAAGGACAACCGGACGCTCGGGAAATTCCACCTGGACGGCATTCCTCCCGCGCCCCGCGGACTTCCGCAGATCGAGGTCTCGTTCGACATCGACGCGAACGGGATCCTGAAGGTGTCGGCGAAGGACCTCGGGACGGGGAAATCGAACTCGGTGCAGGTCAAGGCCTCGACCGGCCTGAGCGAGGCCGAGATCAAGCGGATGGTGACGGAGGCGGAGACGAACCGGGAGGCGGACGAGGAGAAGAAGCAGCTCATCGAGGTCCGGAACAAGGCGGACCAGCTGGTCTACGCGACGGAGCGGACACTGACCGAGCACAAGGATGTCGCGACGGCGGAGGAGCGCAAGGCGATCGAGGAGAAGGTCGAGGCGCTGAAGAAGGTCAAGGACGGCGAGGACAAGGCCGCGATCGACACGGCCATGGAGGAGCTGGCGCGCGTCTCGCATCCGATCGCACAGAAGCTGTACGAGCAGGCCTCGAAGGCCTCCGCGGGCGGAGGAGAGGCCCAGGGTGCTGAGACGCCGCAGGCGGAGCAGGGAGCAGGAAAGAAGGGCGGGAACGGCGACGACAACATCATCGACGCGGAGTTCGAGACCAAGTAGCGCCGGGGGTCGCGGGACCAGGAGGGGCACCGGCCGATGATGACCGGTCGCCGAGGTCGTCCTCGAAGTCTGACAACCGCGCTGGACCGCACCGCGGTTTTCCGGGAGAATGCGCGTCCCGCCGGCACTTCCCCCGGAGCATCCGAGTGATCGAGGTCGACAGTCTGGTCAAACGGTACGCCGGCGTCACGGCGGTGGACGGCATCTCGTTCAAGGTCGACAAGGGCGAGATCATCGGATTTCTCGGGAAGAACGGCGCGGGCAAGTCGACGACGATGAAGATCCTCTCGTCGTTTTTCCCGCCGACTTCGGGGAGCGCCCGCGTCGCCGGCTTCGACTGCGTCACGGAGTCGATGGAGGTCCGGCGGCGGGTGGGCTACATGCCGGAGCGCGTCCCGATCTACGAGGACATGCGGGTCGAGGAGTACCTCCGGTACCGGGCGAAGCTGAAAGGGGTGGCCTGGCGCGGCCGGGAGCGGGCCGTGAACGAGGCGATCCTGGCGGCCGGGCTGAAGGAGGTCCGGCGGAAGCTGGTGGGATCGCTCTCGAAGGGATACCGGCAGCGGGCCGGTCTGGCGGACGCGATCGTCCACAAGCCCGAGCTGCTGATCCTCGACGAGCCGACGGCGGGGCTCGATCCGGGCCAGATCCGGCAGGTGCGCGACCTCATCAAGCAGCTCGGCACGCAGACGACCCTGCTTCTTTCGACGCACATCCTGAGCGAGGTCGAGCTGACGGCCTCCCGGATCCTGCTCATCCACCGCGGCCGCCTGGTCGCGAGCGGCTCGCCCGGGTCGCTCGTCGGGGGAAGCCGGAGCAACCGGCGTTTCCTGATCGAGATCCGCGGCGGGGGAGTGCTGGCGGAGGCGATGTTCCGCGGGATGCCGGGGGTGCTGAAGGTCGACTGGATCCAGGGGGAGGAGTGGCAGGGGTACCGGCTGGAGACCGGGTACGAGACGGACCCGCGGGTCGATCTCGCCCATTTCGCGCACGACAACGGGTGGGACCTGCGTGAACTGCGCGAGGAGAGGGAGACGCTCGAGGATCTGTTCGTGCGGATCACGAAGACGGACGAAGCGGGCCCGCAGGTCACGGTGACGCCCGAGCCCGCCGCCCCGGCGGCCGAGCCTCCGGCGGCTCCGGCGGGAGACCCGGCATGAACTTCTTCGTCCAGGCTCGCCGCGAGTTCACGGCGTTCTTCTACTCCCCGATGGCGTACATCATCGCCACCTTCTACCTGCTCTTCACCGGCTTCACTTTCTGGATCCTCCTCAAGAACGAGGCGAACGCGAACGCCATGCGGTCGCTCCTCTCGTTCCTCGGCTTCATCCATGTCATCTTCATCCCGATGGTGACGATGCGCCTGCTGGCGGAGGAACGGAAATCGGGCACGCTCGAGATGCTCGTGACGGCCCCGATCTCGGATGTCGAGATCGCGCTCGCCAAGTTCTTCGGCGCGCTCTCGTTCACCGTCCTCATGATGGCCCCCACGCTTCTCTACACCTGGGCCGTGCACAAGGTGGGGGGGCACCCCGACCACGGCCTCACCGGGGCGTCGTACACGGGGCTGCTCCTGATTTCCGCGGCCTACGTCTCGATCGGGCTGTTCATCTCCAGCCTGACCGCGAACCAGATCGTCGCCGCGATCCTCACCTTCGTGGTCCTGTTCACGTTCTACTTCCTCCTCGGGTTCGTCGCCGGGAGCGCCGCGGCGCTCCCGTTCAACGAGAAGGTCGACTGGCCGGCCGTCGTGAACTACGTCCATTTCGGCTCTCGTCTCCAGGCGTTCGGGAAGGGGATCGTGGACACGCGCGACGTCGTGTACTTCCTGTCGGTGGTCGCGCTCGGGCTGTTCCTGACGGTGAAGTCGCTGGAATCGCGGAGGTGGCGATGAGCGCGCCGGCGATGTGGGGAACGCGCGCCCGCCTGGGCGTGGCGGCGAACGTGGCGGGACAGGTCGCCTTCGTCGTGGCGATTCTGATCGCTCTCAACTGGCTCTCCGCGCGGCGCTACCGCCGGGTCGACCTGACCGACGACGTGAGCTACACGCTGGGCGGCAAGACCCTGGGGGTTCTCGAGAAGATCTCGTCCGCGGACGACCGGTACCAGGTCGTCGTCTTTTTCGCGCCGGACGAATACGGCGCCTGGGAAGCGGCCCTCGCGCGGACCCGGGACCTGCTCGAGGAGTATCGGACGCGTTCGAACGGCAGGATCACGTACGAGGTCGTCCCCCTGCTCTCTGTCGGGCGGGAGGGGGTCGCGTCCGCCAAGCGACGCCTCGAGCTCCGGAGCGAGTTCACCGCGAACGACGTGATCTTCAAGAAGGGGGACGTGGAGCGGACGGTGAATCTGAAGGAGTTCTTCGGCCAGGAGTGGGAGGACATGGGGCCGCGGGGCACTCCGCGGCTGACCTCGTTCAACGGGGAATCGATCGTGACGGCGATGCTCGTCGCCCTTTCCCAGGAGCGGCCGATCCGCATCGCCTTCACCGCCGGGCACGAGGAGATTTCTCCGGATGACGCCGAACCGACGGGATGGGGCGCTTTTGCCCACCAGATCCTCGAAAAACGCGAGGGGTACGCGATCACCCGGATCGAGATCGGCGGCGTGAACGGCGTCCCGAAAGAGGTCGATGTGCTCGCGATCGTGAGCCCCCGCCGCGACTTTTCCGAGGCCGACCTGCGCAACCTCCGGCTCTTCATGGAGGGCGGCGGACGCCTCTTCGTCGCCCTGGACGCCGGCCCGGAGGTCGACGACCCCAACGGAAAACGCTTCCCCAACCTCTTCGGATTCCTGGGCACCTACGGGATCGAGCCGCAGGGGGACATCGTGTTCGACGAGGACAACGCCCTCCAGTTCCTGCAGGGGGAGAGGATCTCCCGGGACAAGACGGCGTTCCGGATCGCGTGGTTCGACCGGGAGCACGCGGTGACGCGGAAATTCACGGCGGACACCGAGGTCACGATGGCAGGCGCGTGCACCCTGATGATCGATCCGGGGCGTGCGCCCGAGGGGTTCCGCGTCGTGGAGCTGGCGAAGTCCAGCAGCGGGAAGGCGTACGGGGAGCGGGGGTACCTGGGGTCCGACAAGACCCAGCGGGACCGGTTCACGCCGAACGTCGACATCCCCGGTCCGCTCACCCTGGCGGTCGCGGCCTCGGGGACGGCGAAGGGGACCACGGTGGAGACGCGGCTGTTCGTGATGGGGGACGCGACGGCCCTGGTGAACGGCGTCCTCCCGCAGTTCGGCCGTCCCGATCTCGCCCTGAACGCGATCCGCTGGCTCGCGAAGCAGGAGCACTTGATCCAGGAGAGCAGCAAGCGGAACGTGGACCGGACGCTGCACCTCACCGCCGCGCAGGACGGCTGGATCTTCCGGGTCTGCGTCCTTTTCCTTCCCCTCATGGCGATCGCCTTCGGCGGGACCATGTGGCTGACGCGGAGGAGCCAGTGAAACGCGGGACGCTGGTGGTGATCGTGCTGATGGCCGCCGTGGTGGGGTTCTTCGTCGTCCAGGAACTCCGGAACAGGGAGGAGGACCCGCGCGACGCCGAGGTCGAGATCTTCCCGTGGGATGCCGGGTCGGTCGTTTCGATCGAATTGCGGCGCAGCGGCGAGACGGTCCGGGTCGAGAAGCGGGACGGGATCTGGCGGGTCTCGAAACCGCGAGAGATGCCGGCGAATCCGCAGGCGGTCGCGTCGATCCTGAACGCCGTCCACCCGCTGAACAAGGCCGCACGGCTGCCGGACGGCGTCGCCACGCCTCCCGACGCGGTCCACGGGCTGGGCACACCGGCGCTGGAGGCGATCCTGGGCGGAGTCGACGGGAAGTCGGCGCGGATCCGTTTCGGCCTCCCGCTCGGCAGCGACAAGGGGGAGAAGGTCTACGTGCGCGCGGGGGACTCCGACGAGGTCCTCGTGCTCGACGCCTACACGCTGCGGCAGTTCGACGTCACCTTCGCGAAGGTCCGGGACCTCGGGCTGGTGCGTTTCTCGCCCGCGGACATCGTTTCGGTCACGGCGGCGCGGGACGGGAAGACGGCGGTGCTGGCGCGGCGCGGGGGAGTGTGGGCGCTCGGGGGGTTCGTGGAGGACCTGGCGGACCCGGTGCTGGTGGACGAGTGGGCGGGGCGGGCGTCGGGGGTCGAGGGGCTGCAGTGGGAGGCGCGGGGGGCGGTGGAGTACGGCTTTGACGCGCCGTTTCTGAAGGTCGATCTGGCGCTGAAGTCCCGGTCGGTGACGCTGACGGTCGGCGCCCCGACGCGGACGGAGGGGTGGCGCTGGGTGGAGTCCTCGGAGTACCCGGGGGAGGTCAGCTCGCTCAAGGAGAGCGACACGATGTTCCTCGGCCCGGACCCGGAGCTTCTGCGGGCGCGGCGCGCGATTCCGGCGATGCTGCGCGACGCCGTCGCGTTCGAGCTGGAGGGGGGACGTCCGCTGTCTGTCAGAAAGACGGGGGAGTCCTGGGAGGTTCTCAGACCCGCCGCGCTCCCGCGGGTCTTCGAGGGGCGGATCCCTGAGCTGTTCGCCCTCCTGGGGACCGCCACGGTCGCCGAGCGCGTCCCTCCGGCGGATCCGCCCGCCGACGCGGTGACGCTGACATGGCGCTGGGAGGAGGGGGAACCCTTCCGCATCCGCGCCTGGCCGGACGGCGACGACATGTTCGTCCGCTCGGAGAACCCGGACCGCCAGGTGCGGGTCACGGGACACCGCGAGTGGGTCCGGATCCAGGCGGGGCCCGGCGCCATCCAGAACCCGGACCTCTTCCCGGACCGTGTTCCGCTCCAGACCCGCCAGATCGTGGTGGAGAGGGACGGCGCGATGGAGTTTTCGGCATCGTTCGACGGACGCACCTGGACGCTGGACCGCGAGATCCCGGGCCGCCAGCTCGACCAGCAGAAGATCCGCGACTTCAACCAGCATTTCGCCTGCCCGGTCGTGGAGACCTGGGTGATCCGCCCGAAGACCGATCCGGAGGTCGGGCTCGGCGCCGCGCCGCGCTGGCGGGTGACGGTCGTCCCCGACCCGGCGCGCGGCGGGGGGGAGCCGCGGACGATCCTGGTCGGCGGGGACGGGCCGAATCTGTCCTACTACGGGGTCGTGGACGGGACGGAGGACGTCTTCCTCCTCAACCCGCTCTCCGCAGCGGCGCTCCGGAACGGCGTGTGGAAGCAGTAGCCTCGAAACTCTCGCCAATCCGCCCGGCCGCGCTTAGAATCGCGCCCTTCTCCACGGTGGGAGGCGTCGCAAGATGGATGTGGACGGCATCAAGAAACTCCTCGCCCTGATGAACGACAACGACCTCTGCGAGCTGGAGGTTGAGGAGGAAGGCCGGAAGGTCCGGCTTCGGAAGCACGAGCACCATCCCCCTGTCGGGACGATGGTCGTCCCCGCCGGGCTCCCCTCCGCCGCGCCGGTCAGCGCCGCCCCGGCTCCCCCTGCCGCGGCCGCAAAGCCCGTCCGCGACGATGTTTACGAGGTGAAGTCCCCCCTCGTCGGGACCTTCTACCGCACCCCGAAGCCCGGCGCTCCGCCCTACTGCGAGGTGAACGACCGCGTGAGCGCGGAAAAAACCCTCTGCATCATCGAAGCCATGAAGGTCATGAACGAGATCAAGGCGGAGATCGAGGGCGTCGTCGAAGCCATCCTCATCAACAACGGGGAAGCTGTGGAATTCAACCAGCCTCTCTTCCTGATCCGCAAGGAGCGATAACCCCCGGTGTTCCAGCGCATCCTCATCGCCAACCGGGGCGAGATCGCCCTCCGTGTCCTCCGGGCCTGCCAGGACCTCGGGATCGGCACCGTTTGCGTCTATTCCGAAGCCGACCGGAACGCGTCCTACCTCCGTTACGCGGATGAGTCGATCTGCATCGGCCCGCCCCCGGCCGCGAAGTCGTACCTCGACATCAGCCGGATCATCAGCGCCGCCGAAGTCTCGGACGTCGAGGCCATCCATCCCGGCTACGGATTCCTCTCCGAGAATTCACACTTCGCGGAAGTCTGCGCGTCCTGCAACATCGAATTCATCGGTCCTCCGCCGGAGGCGATGCGGATGCTGGGCAACAAGGCCCGGTGCCGCGAACTGGCGAAGAAGGTCGGCGTCCCGACGGTCTCCGGCTCCGACACGGTGGACAGCGAAGAGAAGGCGATCGCGGTCGCGCGGGAGGTCGGGTACCCGGTGATGATCAAGGCGGCCGCGGGCGGAGGCGGCCGCGGGATGCGCCAGGCGCACAACGACGTCAGCCTCGTCAGCGGACTCCTCGCCGCGGCGGCCGAGGCCGGCGCCGCGTTCGGCGATTCCAGCGTCTTCATCGAGAAGTACGTGGAGAAGGCGCGCCACATCGAAATCCAGGTGATCGGCGACAAGCACGGCAACATGATCCACCTCGGCGAACGGGACTGCTCGATCCAGCGCCGCCATCAGAAGCTGATCGAGGAGTCGCCGAGCCCGGTCGTCACCCCCGAACTGCGGGCGCGGATGGGCGCCGACGCCGTCAAGCTCGCGAAGGCGGCGGGATACTGGAGCGCCGGCACCGTGGAGTTCCTGCTCGACCCGGGTGGAAAGTACTACCTGATCGAGATGAACACCCGCATCCAGGTCGAGCACGGCGTCACCGAACTCGTCACAGGCGTGGACCTGGTCCGCGAACAGATCCGCGTCGCGGCGGGCGAAAAACTGTCGGTGAAGCAGGAAGACGTCCGCTGGAACGGCGTCGCCATCGAATGCCGCATCAATGCCGAGGACCCCGCGCACGGCTTCCGCCCCAGCCCCGGGAAGATCACGCATTTCTTCCCCCCGGGCGGCCCCTGGGTGCGCTGGGACAGCCATGTCTACACCGGATACGAAATCCCGTCGAACTACGACTCGATGGTCGGCAAACTCATGGTCCACCGGCCCACGAGGGGCGAAGCGATCGCCGCGATGAGGCGCGCGCTGGAGGAAATCGTCATCGAGGGGGTCAAGACCTCCGTTCCCCTCCACATCGAGATCTTCGGCCACACGCACTTCATCCGCGGCAACGTGGACACGACGTTCGTGGAAGGGTATTTCGCGAAGAAGTAGGAATCCGCGGGCCCCGTCGCGCCCGCGATTCCCTCTTGTCCGCCCGGCCCTCCGGGTTCTACACTGCCGGCAACCCCGGAGGGTCGTGCCATGGAACGTCTCCGCCTGCCCCTGCTGTTCCTCGACGGCGTCGTCGCAGTCGCCGCCGCGACGGCGACGTTCCTCTGGGCTGTCAACGTGCTGACGCCGGCGCACCTGCAGGTCGCGAGCGCCTCGCTGGCTCCCCTGGGCCTCTGGCCGCGCGTCGCGGCGGTCGTCGTCGCCGTCTACTTCGTCCTCTTCAACGCGCTCTTCCTCTGCGTCAACTTCCTCTTCGCAAAATATGCGCACCACATCGAAGTCGTGGGGCCGGAGGGGACGGAGTCCGTGGCGGTCGCCGCGATCGAGGAGTCGCTGACGCGATCGGCGCGGGAGATCCGCGACGTCGAGGACGCCCGCGTCTCGGTCACCAAGGAGCGGCAGGACCCTTCGAAGCCGGTGCACGTCTTCTGTTCGTGCTCCACCTGGGAGGGGATTTCGATTCCGGATGCGATGGAGAAGCTCCGGTCGCTGCTGAGCCAGCGGCTCAAGGACATCGTGCAGCTTCCCGAGCCGCCGGTGATCGACGTTCATGTGACGAAGATCCAGGAGAAGGCGCCGCCGCCGCGGGAGAAGGCGCCGTCGAAGAAGGACGCGAAGAAGGCGGCCGAGCTGTTTCACGGGCCGGAGTACCCGATCGGCCAGGACAGCTGATCCGCGGGCGCGCCGGGGCGCCTACTCCAGGTTCGTGTGCCGCCGCGACATCTGCTCTGCGGTGACCTCGAGCAGTTCCATCAGCCGCAGCACGGTCGAGTCGAGCACGATCAGGAGGGACTGCTCGAAGAGCGACCTCTGCGGCTGGCCGCTGGCGATTCCGCGGGCGATCCGGCCGGGTGGGGGAGGGGCGGGGATGAGGAGGAGGATATCCGCCGCGTCGCCGAACCGGGTGTCGGCGTTGGCCGTGATGAGGACGACCTTGGCGTCCACCTCGCGGGCCGAGAGCATCTTCTCCAGCGTCGTGCGCGTCTCACCGCTCCCCGACAGGGCGATCATCAGGTCCGTTCCCCGGATCCGCGGGCAGGTGATCTCGCTGGCCTCGTGGACGCGGAGTCCCAGGTGGACGAGCCGCGACGCCAGTGCCCGCCCCATCAGGCCGCTGCGTCCCTCGCCGGCGACGAAGATGCGTTCGGCGGCGGTGATGAGATGCGCGAGGCGGTCGATCAGCGTCGCGGGGACCTGGCGCAGAACGGCGTCGATCTCCTTCAGGATCCGGCGGGAGTGGGGATTCACGGGGGCATTGTGAGGGCGCCGGGGGGTGGGATCAAGCGAACGTCGCCGCGGCGGGCGCGAGGCCCCATAATGCCCCGGTGAGCAGAGCCATGCGCGAGTTCCTGGAGACGGCCCGGGAGGCGTCGCTGATCGGGGGGCGGATCGTGGCGCGGGCCGGGCATCGCGGCCGGATCCCGTCGTTCAAGGGGGCCACGGACCTGGTCACCGCCACGGACCGGGCGAGCGAGCGCGCGATCCAGCGCTTCCTCTCCCGGCGGTTTCCGGCCCACGGGTTCGTGGGGGAGGAGGGAGGGCGAAGGGCCGGCGCCGAGTACCGCTGGATCGTCGATCCGCTCGACGGCACGACGAACTTCGCGCACGGCCATCCGTTCTTCGCCGTGTCCATCGCGCTCTGCGACGGGCGCGAGCCTCTCGTCGGCGTCGTGGTCGCGCCCGCGCTCAACACGGTGCACGCCGCCGCGCGCGGGCTCGGTGCCGAGCGCAACGGAGAGCCCTGCGAGGTCGCCAAGACGACGCTTCTCGCGGACGCGCTCGGGGCGACGGGCTTTCCCTACGACCGCGCGACGAACCCCGACAACAACCTCCGCGAGTTCGCGGCGCTCAAGCTCAAGACACGTGGCGTGCGCCGCTGCGGCTCGGCCGCGCTCGACCTGTGCTTGGTGGCCGACGGCACCTACGGCTTCTACTGGGAGCAGCGTCTCGCACCCTGGGATCTGGCGGCCGGCGCGTGCATCGTCGCGGAGGCGGGCGGGCGCGTGACGGATTGGACGGGCGCTCCCTTCGAGCCGCGCGTCGGGCAGATCGCGGCCACCAACGGACCGCTCCACGACGAGCTCCTCGCCGCGCTCCGCGCCGTGCGCGAGGGCGCCCCGTAGCCCCGAGTCGCAAATTCGCCTTCCGAGCCTCCCACGCCCCACAACCGAAGCCCCCTGGTCGGAAGGCGAAATTCACTGCCCGGCCTCGACGGTGATCTGCCTCGGGGCGAGCACCGTCATCGCGGTCGGCGCCGCGCTCGGGTACGCCACGACACCCAGCCCGCGGAACCTCCCGTGCGCAAGCCAGCGCAGCGGCAGCGGGATCGCGATCTC
>JABWAY010000441.1 GCA_013360825.1 Candidatus Brocadiia bacterium
GGCCGGGGCCGCGCGCCCGGGGGACCGGCTGGCCGCGATCTGGCAGACCGACCCGCCCGCCTCCCTTCCGATCTCCGGCGTCGTCGAACCCGACCCGGCCGGCGGATTCCGCATCGTCGCGGCCGGTGCGTTCGTCGTCCCCGTGCCCGAAGGATGGGTCGCGCGGACGGAGCCGAACGCGGCGATTCTCATCCCCCCCGATCCTCCCGGAGCCTCGGTGACGCTGACGTTTCACCGGCTGCCCGAAGCGACCCCCGCGCCGCTGGTCTTCGCGCGCGCGTGGATCGCCGCCGCCCCCCGGATGGACGGGGCCTTCCTCCCCTACAGGACCCGGACCGCCGACGGCCGGGCCTGGTGCCAGTTCACGGTCCCGGCGGGCGACCGCCGGATTCACCTCGCCTGGGCCGTCTCCGGCGTGGACCTCATCCGTGTGGAAGCCGTGGCTCCACCCGGCGGCGCGCCCGAGGGCGTCCGCGCCGCTCTCCAGGAGATGCTGGGCCGGCTCCGGTTCGACCGGTAGGCTGTCCACCCCGCCACCTTCAAGGAACCCCGATGCGCACTTCCGCCGTCCTGCTTGCCGTCGCCCTCGCCGTTTCGCGCCTCGGTGCCGAGGAGCCGCGCCTGAACGAGGCGGAGGTGCGTGACATGCAGAACCGGGTCGAGGAGCTTCGGGGGCTGACGTTCAAGCGGAACGTCGAGGTGCGCCTGCTCGACGAGGCGCAGCTGCGGGACAATCTGCGACGGATGTTCGACGAGGAATGGCCCGAGGCGCGGGCGCGGCAGACCGAGCGGGCGTGGAAGGCGCTGGGCCTGATCCCCGGGGACATGGACCTGCGGGGCGCCGTCCTCGACCTGATGACGGAGGCGATCGGCGGGTACTACGATCCGAAGACGAAGGCGCTGTTCCTGGTGCGGCGCGGGGGCGGCGGCGCGGACGACGAGGGTGGAACGGACAGGATGATCACGATCCACGAACTCACCCACGCCCTGCAGGACCAGCACTTCGACCTGCTCTCCATCCCGACCGACATGCGCGGCAACGACGATGCCGTGACGGCGCTCCAGTGCGTCATGGAGGGCGATGCGAACTTCGTGATGTACGAGCACCTGATGGGCCTGTCGGGAAGCTCGCTGCGCGGACTGGGCGACCTTGGATTCCTCCGGGGGGGCACGGAGGCTGCCTCGCCGAAGCTCGCGGCCGCGCCGGAGGTGCTCCGCCGGGGACTGCTGTTCCCGTACCGGGAAGGGATGGAGTTCGTGCATGCGCTGCTGAAGGGCGCGAAAGGGTGGGACCGCGTGGACGGTCTCTACGCGGGGCTGCCGCTCTCCACCGAGCAGATCCTCCACCCGGAGAAATTCACCGCCGCGACGCCGGATACCCCCGTGCTGCTGACACTTCCCGACCTCTCCGCCGCCCTCGGGAACGGGTGGACGCTCGTGGAGGACAACGTCGCCGGGGAGCTGATCACGCACATCCTGCTCGGCGAGTTCATCAGCCGGAAGAAGTCGCCGAAGACGCTCGCGCGGGCGGCCGCCGGGTGGGACGGGGACCGGTACGCGGTTTACGGGAAAGGCGGGGACACGGCGCTGGTCTGGCTGTCGACCTGGGACACCGCGGAGGACGCGCGGGAATTCGCCGCCGCAGCTGCCCGGGCGCTGCGCCGCAAGCAGGGGGGCGAGGGACGGGCGGACGGCGAGGGGGTCACACGCTGGGGGGACGGCACGCTGCTCGAACACCGCGGGCTGGACGTGCTCTGGCTCGAGTCGTGCGGACCCGCCACCGGCGCGATCCGCATGGCGGTCTGGTCCGCCACCGGTCGCGCCGACCTGACCCGCATCGAGCGCAAGCCCGCGCCGCCCGCGCGCGCCCTCGTCGAGAACGCGTTCTTCCGACTGGAACGGGAACCCCGCAAGGCGGCCTGGCGGGTCGAGGAGAAGGGCGCGGTGACGACGCTGACCTGGAAAGGACTCGACGGGGCCGTGACCTTCACGGTCGTGGAAGCGCCCGGCGACGAGGCGGAGCTTCTCGCCGCGGAAGTCCGGAAGGCCGGCGCCGCGCTGGAGGGCGTGCGGCGGCTCACGCTCCCGATCGATCTCGGCGACCCTGCCCCGCCGTTCGCCGGGGTTTCCGGACGCGACGCGGTGCTGGGCGAAGTGCGGCGGGGGATCGTGATCCTCCGGGCCGGGGAGCGCCGGGTGGTGGCGCAGCTGGCGGGGCCGAGGAAAGGCTGGGACAAGGCGCTCGCGCAGTTCGAGCGCATCCTGAAGGGGTACCGGGCGCGCTGAGAGGGACGGATCCCGCCCCGGGGCGCCGCGGCAGGGCCTACGGCGCGCTGTCCGCGGACGGGTCGGTCTTGTGCTTCAGCTCGAGCATGCTGGTCCGATACATGAGCATCGCGACGAGAAAGATGACGGTGGTCAGCGCCAGCCCCGCGGCGATCGACATCAGGATCAGCCGCTGGTTCTGCAGGGCGCGGACCTGTTCCTTGAGAACCCGGAGCTTGAGTTCGGCCTGTTCCGTGCGCGGCATCGCGCCGGCTGCGGGACGGGGGGCCTCCGCGGCGGGTCGTGCCGGCGCAGCCGCGGGGGATCCCTTCGCGGGAGCCTCGACCTTCGCGGGC
>JABWAY010000442.1 GCA_013360825.1 Candidatus Brocadiia bacterium
CTCCAGCTCCCGCTCGAGCGCCGCGATCGCCAGCACCACCCCGGTCGCGGCCAGCACGCGCTGCAGCCGGCGATGCGCCTCCGAGAGCCGCCACGCGACCGTCCCGCCCGGCGCGTCGGTCGCCTCGGCGATCTCCTCGTACGTCATCCCGTGCTCGTACCGCAGCCGGACCGCCGTGCGGAGCTCCGGCTCCAGCCCGTCCACCGCCGACCGCACCCTGCCGCCCAGTTCGTTCCGCTCCGCCTGCATCGTGGCCTCCTCTCCCTGCGTCCCGGAGCGCCGCGCCTTCTCTTCCCCAGCCCGCTGTTCCGCCGTCGCGCGCCGCCGGAGCGTCCGCGCTTTCTCAAGCGCGATCCGGACGAGCCACGCGGGAAACGCCCCGGGATCACGGAGACTCCCGATCGATTCCACGGCCTGGCGGAACGTCTCCTGCGCGGCGTCCTCGGCATCGGCCTGGTTCCGCAGCTCGGAGAGGAGAAGTCGGAAGACATCCCCCTGCACCTCGCGGAACAGAGGCTCCAGCGCGGCACGGTCGCCGCTCCGGGCCCGGATCACGAGGTCGGTGCAGGGCTTCATGGCGCTCACTCCTGGCCGCGCCCCCATGGCACGGCTTCCGGGAGAATGGAGGGGGATCCCGCCCGTTTCTTGGCGGATTCCGGAAATTCTTCCCCGAGTCTATCCGCCGCTACCCCAGGTCGTCCCAGTCCGTCACCTTCAGCGCCGCCAGGTACTCCGGCCCCCCGGAAACGCTCAATTCCAGCGTCGCCTTGTCCGCCAGGCTCAGCTCCGCCTTCACGCCGGTCCGCGGGACCCGGTTGAACGCGTCGATCTTCGCCTTGAACTCCGCGTTGAACGCCTCGGCGGACTTGAACGCCACCTTGTAGTCCGACGTCACCAGGACCTGGTCCACGATGTAGTTGTCCGCGACGTCGATCGCCAGCCCGGGCTCGAGCCGCGCCGCTTCCCCCCCGCAGTGCCGGTAGAGCCGCATCAGGAGATCCGCCGTGAGGTACTCGACATACGTGTTCGTGCCGAACGAAATCGAGGCGTTCACCAGCCGCGAGTAGTCGATGTCCAGGTTGACGTCCGCCGGAAGGCTCGGGAACGGCCCGACCCCCGCCTGAAGCGACTTCCGCGCATCCATGACGTACGCCTGCCCCGGGATCGCGAGCTTCGTCCTGAGCACCAGCGGCTGCCCGGCCGCGACCCCGAGTTCCCCCCGGTGCCGCTCCAGCGCGTTCATCACCAGCCCCGGCGTCGCCATGTGATACGGAGCCGGATACCACGCCCCCAGCAGCCCCGGCAACCCGAGCGGCCCGCCCCCCAGCTCCTCGACGACCGATCCGAGCAGGCTCCGCCCGCCGCCGCTGCTCGCCGCTTCCTGCGCCGACAGCAGAAACCACATCTTCCCGTACCCCTTGAACTGCCCCCGGCTCCAATACCAGTCGCCTGCGCCCATGCCCCCTCCTCAATGTTCCGCCAATCGGGAACGACCCACGGCCCTGTGAGGGGACAGGCTATCGGGTTCGGAATCGGAGTCAAACGGAAGTGTGCCCCCGCCGCGCCTATTTCCGGACGCCGAACGCCCGCGGATACCGGTAGTAGACCTGGAGCGTCAGGACGTTGATCGCGGTCATGTAGACCCGGCCCGCCCCCTCCATCGCGATGCGGTCCGGCTCCGGGTCCCACGACCCCTCGCGGCACCCGTCCCCCCGCCCCCGCTGGTGCGGCACGACCGCCGCCACCATGGCTTCATTCCAACGGCGCCACGTCCCGCTCTCCGGGTCCGTCGCCAGAAACATCGCGAGCGTCCCGTAGTACCAGTAGTAGCTGTCCACCGCCTGCGGCGCCCACGCCGGCGGATCGGCGGCGAGCAGCGCCACGCCGGGGGCGACGGAACCGTGCTTCGGCCCGCCATCCAGGAAGACGCGGCACATCACCCCGACCCCGGTCATGCTCCGGTGCAGCTTCCAGTCCTCCGTCCTCCGGTACTGCACGGCTCCGGCGTCGCCGCGGCGCATGTACCCGACCGGCCCGTAGGGATCGGTGACCTCGTCCAGGTATCCCCGCACCCAGTCCAGCGACGACTGGGGGACGTGGAGGCCGGAGAGGGAAGCGGAGTGAAAGGCCATCATGGCGAACCCGGTGTTGGAGGTGTCGTTGTCGCCGCAGCGGTCGAAGTAGCGCCACGCCTTGTAGGGATTCTGCGCCTGGACGAGGGCCTCGAGCCCGCGCCGGGCGGGGGCTTCGAAGAGCGTCGCGCCCGAGAGCCCCCGGGCCTCGCAGACAGCCATGGTGGCGAGGGAGTGGTTGTAGATCTGCAGGCCGCGCGGGGCGAAGAATCCCTCGCGGTCCTGCCCGTCGAGCAGCCAGCGGAGACCGTTCCGGACGACCTCGCCCGGGCGGACGCGCCGGCCGGTGACGGGGTCGGTCCAGGTCGCGGCGGACCGTGGGGTGTATCCCGCGCCGAGGAAGGCGAGGAGCGCCAGGCTTGTGAGGCCGACGTCGTTCCCCGGGTCTCCATGCCCGGAGCAGAGGGCGCCGGTGCAGCACCGGTCGAAGTCCGCGGCGGCCCAGCGGCCGTCGGCAGCCTGGTGCCG
>JABWAY010000443.1 GCA_013360825.1 Candidatus Brocadiia bacterium
GTCCCCGAACCCCGGCAGCGGCCGGGCCCAGTAGCTCTCCCCCCGATGGCGTCGGGGCGGATCGGCGGCGGCGGCCCGGGTGTGCGCCGCGAGGCGCGGGCACGCCGTGCAGCGGCAGAGCTCGCGTTCCAGCGCGTCCAGGGCGGAAGAGGTCATTCCGCGGGAGACACCTTTTCGATCGCCACCGTCCCGATCGAGCCGCGCACCAGCCCGAACTCATCGGAAATTTCGTACCGGTCGATCCCGGCCGGCGTCGTCACCTCGTACACCCGCACCGCAACCGTCCGATTCCCCCAGGACGTCTCCCCTGTCCGGACATACCGCGCCTCGTGAACCGGCGGGCGGGCGACCGGCCCTGCGGGGGACCAGGGGCGGAAGGCGAAGTGCGGGACGCGGGAGAGGGAGGCGATTTCCAGGACGCGCGTTTCGTTCGCGGCGAGGATCAGCGGGGCGGGGTGAGGCTCGATGGTGAGATCCCGCCGGGGGCCGCCGGCCGGCTCGCCGGAGACGTCGACGCGGACGAAGTCCGGAGCGCTGAACTCGAAGCTGACGGTCCGTCCGCTGCGGTCGAGGTGATAGGTCCCGTTGTGCGGGGTCAGCACGGCGTCATCCGCACACTCGAAGGTCATCCGGACTTCGACCCCGGGCGCGCCCGGGCGCGCCGTGCGGACGACCGCGGAGAGCTCCCATCGCCCGCCGGCCGCCGAGTCGGTCTCCCGGATCGTCGCGCGGTCGATCTCCCTGCCGATCTCCTGGCCGTGCTCACGGATCTCGTACTCCTCCCTGGCCCACCAACGGAGGAGCCGGTCCCGGCAGAGCCGCGCGGCGATCCGCCGCACCGCCGCCTCCCGCGCCGGGTCGCGCATCCCCTTCTCCAGCGCCCCCCGACAGGCCACGAGCGCCGGGTTTCCGCCCCCTTCGAGCGACCGGGCAGCGCCCTCCCGGACCGCAGGATCGTCGGAGCCGAGCGCGACCACATCGCCGTCGAATCCGGTGGGCTCCGCCGGCGACGGCGCGGGGGACGGCGAGTCGGCACAGCCGACCACGCCGGCCAGGAGGACGAGCGGACACAAGGCGCGCATGCGGATCTCCGGACAGTTCAGGGTCCCCACCCGGGGCGGATCATCCCCCGGATGCCCGCCGGGATCAAGCGGTCGCCGCCCGCCCGCTGCGCGTCCGGTTCAACCTCGCTTGCCCGAATCCTCCCGGCCGACCTACGATGCGCCGCGCTGCCCCGTCCGCACGGCTTCCGAGGAGTCGGCCCACCTTGCTCTCCATGACCTCCACCGTCGTCGGCGGCGTCGGATTGTTCCTCCTGGGAATGATCCTGATGACCGACGGTCTGAAAGCGCTGGCCGGCGACGCGCTCCGCTCGCTCCTCTCGCGATTCACCGGGGGGCCGCTCTCCGCGCTCCTCTCGGGCACCGCCGTCACCGCCGTCGTCCAGAGCTCGAGCGCGACGACGCTGATGACGATCGGATTCGTGAGCGCGGGCCTGATGACGTTCGGCCAGGCCGTCGGCGTCGTCTTCGGCGCCAACCTCGGGACGACGAGCACGGGATGGCTGGTCAGCATGCTCGGCCTCAAACTTTCGGTCGGGAAGATCGCGCTTCCCCTCATCGGCGTCGGCGCGCTCTCCAAGCTGCTGGGGCGCGGCAAGGTGGCGCACGCCGGGATGGCCCTCTGCGGCTTCGGGGTCATCTTCGTCGGCATCGACGTCCTGCAGGCCGGCATGGCGGCGCTCAGTTCGAAGTTCGACCCTTCGAGTTTTCCCGACAACACCCTGACCGGAAGGATCCTCCTGGTCCTGATCGGGATCGCGATGACCGTCGTCATGCAGTCGTCGAGCGCGGCCGTCGCGACGACGCTGGCCGCGCTCCATTCCGGCACGATCGACCTCGACCAGGCGGCGGCGATGGTCATCGGCCAGAACGTGGGCACGACCGTCACCGCCGCGCTCGCCGGCATCGGCGCTTCCGTGGCCGCCAAACGCACCGCGCTGGCGCACATCCTGTTCAACACGATCACGGGCGCGCTGGCGTTTGCGGTCCTGCCGCTGTTCACGCGGGCGGTGGACGGGCTGGCCGACCGGTTCGGCGGGGGGGACGACGCCGTCTCGATCGCGGCCTTCCACACGGCGTTCAACCTGCTCGGCGTGGCGGTCTTCCTGCCGGTCATGGGGCGGTTTGCGCGGCTCATCGAGCGGATGATCCCCGAGAAAGCAGCCCGGCTCGCCCGGCACCTGGACAGCAGCATGGTCGACCTCCCCGGGATCGCGGTCGAGGCATCCCGCAGGGCCCTGATGGAAATCTCCTCCGAACTGGTCCGTGACGCGGGATGCCTGATGGCGGACCGGCGTCATGAGCCCGCCCTGGAGGAATGCGAGGACGCCCTCCTGCGCACCCGCCAGTTCATGGCGAAGGTCGGCCGGCTCGAGGCCTCGGGGAAGGAATACCGCCTGCACGTGAGCAACCTGCACGCCACCGACCACGCCGACCGCCTGCTCGCCGCGCTCCGCGAGGCCACGCCGCGCCGCGCCGACTCCCGGGACCCGCGCCTCCTTCCATTCCGGGAACTCGCCGTGCGCGCCGCGGCCG
>JABWAY010000444.1 GCA_013360825.1 Candidatus Brocadiia bacterium
GATCCGCCTGACCGGGACGGTGAACGGGAAGCCGCGCGAGTTCACGTACGAGGCGACCTTCCCGAAGGCTTCCGGGACGCACGAGGCGGTCCCGCGGCTGTGGGCGATCTCGAAGATCGGGCACCTGATGGACGCGATCCGCCTGAACGGCGAGAAGGAAGAACTGAAGAAGGAGATCGTCGCGCTGGCGAAGGAGTTCGGCGTGATGACGAAGTACACGAGCTGGCTCGTGCTGGAGGACAATGCGCGCGTCTTCAACGACCCGGCCATGGACCGCCGGGACGGCGCGCGCCGGGCCCTCCGGGAGGCCGCGGAGCGCGTGCGGCAGCAGAACGGCGATGCTCCTCCGCCGGCCGCGGAGTGGGGAGCCCGGGGCGAGAAGGCGGTCGAAGAAAGCCGCGAGGTCCAGGACGCCAAGGAGGGCAAGGCCCAGGCTTCCGAACCGGCGCCCGGATTCGTGCTCGATGACGCGATCGCCGCGGGGAGGCACAAGGACCAGGGCCTCCGCCGGAAAGACGCCGTGCAGGTCGTCGGCGGGAAGACGTTCTACGGCGCCAGCGACGGATGGTATGACGAGAAGTGGGATGGAAAGCAGGAGACGCTGAAGGTCGAGTATCTCAGCGAGGAGTACTTCAAGCTGCTCGCCAAGTCCCCCGAACTGGGCAAGTACCTGGCCCTCGGAGACCACGTGGTGGTCGTCGTGGACGGGAAGGCCTACGAAATCACGCCGGCCCCGAAATAGTTCAGGACATCCGCACCGGGCAGGCCCCCCACGGGGTCTGCCCGGTTTTTTCGTGCCCCGAGCACACCTCGACGCCCGCAGCCCGCCCTTCCCGCCCCGCCGCACCGGCGCAATTCCCCGGTCGCCCCCCCTCGGCCTTTCGGGTATCCTCACCGGATGCGCATCCAAGCCACGCTCGCCGCACTTCTCGTCTCCGCACTTCCCCTCCTCGCCGACAAGGTCATCCTGAAGGACGGGAGGAAGTTCGAGGGGCGGATCCTGCACCACGACGCGCGGGAGGTGAAGATCGACCTCGGAAAGAACGGCGCCGCGGTGACGTTTCCGATGGACATGGTGGAACGGGTGGAGCGCAGCGCCGGGTCACCGGAGCAGCTGTACGAGGCGCGCCTGCTGGTGACGGACCGGACCAGCGCGGACTCGCTCTGTATCCTGGCCGACTGGTGCTCGGCGAACAAGCTTCCGGCCCGTGCCGTGGAGCACTATCTCGAGGCGGCGGCGCTGAACAACGCCCATCCGCGGGCGCGGGGACGGCTGACGGAGCTCGGGTACAAGGAGGTGGATGGAAAGTGGCTGTCCCGGGAGGAGCGGGAGTTGCTCGAGAATCCTCCGCCCGAGGTGATCAAGCCCGACCCGGACGCCGGCCCGACCTCGGAGGACGTCGCGCGGGCCCGCGCGAAGTCGGTGGTGACGGTCTGGTCGCGCCGGCTCAAGGACCAGCCCGGGGTCGGCGTCTGGGCGCAGGCGGAGGGGCTGATGTGGGTCGCCGGAGGGCCCGCGGCGTCGCCCGACGGAGGAGAGATCGACATGGGCGACCGCCGGGTTCCCGCCCGGCTGCTGGTGCGGGACCGCACGCGCGGGATCGCTCTCTGGAAGGCCGATCTCGAGGGCCTGCCCGCGGCCCGGGTTTCTTTCGCCCGCCTCCCGGAGAAGGAGCCGCTGGTCGCCCTGGCGCCCGGCGGAATCGTCGCCAACGTCTTCCCCCGCGGGTGGCAGAAATCGGGATCCGAGGCGTGGATGATCCGCATCGAGGGCCCGGCGGGAGGCGTCGCGATCTTCAACCTCCAGAGCGAACTGGTCGCCATTTCCGGCGACGGCCGCAACGCGATCAGCGCCCTCGACCTCGTCCGACTCTCAAACATGCGCCCTCCTGCCCCCGAGGGTGTTCAGAATGCGGGCGCGGCCTACTGGCGCGCCACGGATCTTGCGGACGCCGAGGCGCTTCAGATGATCCGATCCGGCTCTCGTCTCGACCGGTTCGATCCGGGACTGGGACTGGACGAAATGAACCGCGCCGGCGAGCTGTCGAACGACCTGGTCCGCCTGGCCGCGCTTCTCTCCTCCGGCGTCGATGATCATGTGACCGCGCTGAAGCTCGCGCGTCATCTCGCCCGGGGGGGACGGATCTCATTCGGCCTGGCCTCCTCCAGCATCCTGGTCGGCCAGGCACAGGCGATCTTCAGTTCCATCCCCTCGATGTCTCCCGTTGAGCTCGCGCGGCTCCGCGCGGCGCTGGACGGCCTCGGGCCGGATCCGGCCGGGCTGGAGGCCTCCGTTTCGGGCGAGGTCACCCGGACCGAGGGGATCGTGGTCGCCACGCACGACATCCGGAGCCGCAACGACCTGGCCATGGCGGTCCTCCCTCTGCTCCCTCCCGAGTCCGCCGAGGGCGCCGAGGATGTCGCGGCCGCGCTGGAGCCGCTCCTGGCCGGCCAGCGTCAGTTCGCCACCGAGGTCCGGGCCGCCTGTTCCCGTCCGGAGCCGGCTCGACGCGAGGCCATCGATGCCATCGGCGCCGGTCCCGCGGCCCTCGCACAGTTC
>JABWAY010000074.1 GCA_013360825.1 Candidatus Brocadiia bacterium
CACGACATCGTGAAGGGTGACATGATGTTTGAGGGCGCGCTGCGCGGCTTCCTGGTTCACGACGCCATCTGCAATCGGGTCGGAGAAGGGCACGCCCAGAAGACGCGCCGGGCGCCGGTCTGGGACGGCGCCATGGCGAACTGCACGCCGAGAACCAGGAACGCAATCCCCAGCGCGAGGGCGGCGCTGAAGTAGATCACGTCGAAGCGTCCCTGCATCGCGGGAAGCAGGCTCACGACGAGGAGCACCTGCGACTGAAAAACGATCTGGCGCGCCGTCGGCCTGCCGTCGTCGCTCAGAGTCGCCAGGAGCGGAAAACCGGCGGCCTTGTAGTCGTCCCGGAGATTCCAGGCGATGGCCAGAAAGTGAGGGATCTGCCAGAAGAACTGGATGGCGAACAGGATCCAGGCCTCGAAATTAAGGCTCCCCGTCGCCGCGGCCCAGCCGATGAGAGGCGGAAGCGCCCCTGGGAACGCCCCCGCGATCGTGGAGAGCGGCGTGCGGCGCTTGAGCGGCGTGTAGATGAACAGGTAGGACAGGACGGTCGTCGCGCCCAGCACGGCGGTCAGCGTGTTGACGCGGACGAACAGCCACGCCACCCCCGCCGTGAAACAGAGGCCCCCGAACATCGCGACCTCGCTCGCATTCATGCGGCCGGACGGAAGCGGCCTCGCGGCCGTGCGTTTCATCAGCCGGTCCGTCTCGATCTCCATGAGCATGTTGATCGCGTTGGCCGCGGCGGCCGTCAGGACCGTCCCCAGAAGGACGTTCAGGAGCGGGACGATCTCGACCCGCCCGCGCGTGGCGATGAAGAACCCCGCCGTGGTCGTGACGAGCACCATGATGCTGATTCCGGGCTTCGTCAGCGCGGCATAGTCCGCGATCCGGCGGGCGAGGGTCATGCGGGGAGTCCCTCCGCCGAAGGGGCGGACGGCCGGGAGGCCGGCCAGACCCGGCGGGAACGGACCGCGACCGAGACGAGGAGCCCCCAGATCAGGCCGCCCAGCGCGAGATGCGCCGTGATGACCAGGATTTCCGGCTTCGAGGAGAGGTGGGAGCGGGCGAACCCGCTGGCCATCAGGGCCCAGGTCCATGCGCCGAGAACCAGCTGAGCCAGGATCAGCGCCGCAAGGGTCGAGACGGTCCGCCGGAACCGCCCGCGCTTCAGACACTCCGCCGCGAGGACCAGGATGAGCACGAGCAGGACGGTCGCGACCAGCAGGTGGACATGGATCAGCTTCCCCGTGTGCCTCCTCCACGCCCCGAGGACGATCTGCAGGTAGCAGGCCCCGGCCGTCCAGAGCGCCAGCTTCGGGACGCCGCTCGGTTCCGGATCCGGACGGTCCGTCTCCCAGGTCCGTGAGGTCGCCGTCGCGATCGCGACGATCATGGCGAAAAAGACCTGCGCGAAGCTCGCGTGGATGATCGCCAGGGCCGCCGGGCTGGCCAGTTTCAGGACGCGCGCCCCGCCCAGGATTCCCTGCGCACAGACCGCCCCGAGCGCCAGCCACCCCAGCGTCCGCAGCCACGGACGCGGGTCGCGCCTCCACAGAGCCACCGCCATCACGATCGTCAGCACCCCCACGACCGTCGCGACCAGCCTGTGCCCGTGCTCGTACAGCACCCCGCCTTTCATCTCGGGAAGCAGCGTCCCGAATGAGATCGGGGCAAACCACCAGTCGGGAACGGCGTCGCCGCTGTTCGTGGTCGTGACCAGGCCGCCCGCGAACAGGAGGAGCACGGTGGAGGCGGCGGTGACGAGGGCGAGGCGATTCAGCATGGTGGCGACCGAAAGAACATGAAACCCCGGAATCCGGGGATGCGCAAGATCCGGTGAGCGGTCAGGCGGCGCGGAAAAGAATCCAGTAGATGAGGACGCCGGTGACGGAGACGTAGCCCCACACGGGGACGGTGACGCGCGCCCAGCGCCTGTGCGCTTCGCGGCCTCCGCGGAGGATCTTCCAGAGGACGATGCCGACGAGAACAGGGACGATCGCGGCGAGGACGGTGTGCGAGAGAAGAAGGACGAGGTACGCCGTGCGCGCGGGTCCTTCGCCGGGGAATTTCGTCGATCCGGCGTTCGCGTGGTAGGTGAGGTAGGACACGAGGAAGAGGATGCTCGCGAGGACGGCGGCGGACATGAACACGGCATGGGGCACCTCGCGCCTGCGCCGGATGAACATCAGTCCCGCGATCATCAGGAAGACGCTCGCGGCGTTGAGGGAGGCATGGACGGCCGGAAGTCCGTACAGCCCCCGCATCGAGAGCGAGACCGCATCCCGCCGGAGCCGGCGCATCGCGTCGGGATCGTCGCTGGAGTAGAACCCGCGGACCATTCCGTCCGCATCGACCAGGACGAAACGCGAGTCGTGCAGGATCGGGTTGGCGGCGTCCTCCGGCGTGTCGGCGGAGGTCAGCAGGAACCCGCGGACCGCGCGGTCGCGCTCGACCCGGGTCGGCCAGGTGACGAAGGCCCAGCGGACGTCCCGGAGGCCGGAGGAGGTCATCCAGGCCCGCAGAACTTCGGGGGTGTCGTGCCCGGGATCGACGGAGAAGGACACGAGGCGCACGCCGGGAGGAAGCGTCCTGTCGAGTTCCGCCATCCGCGCGGTCATGACCGGACAGACCGTCGTGCACCGGGTGAACACGAAATTGGCGATCCACGGACGTCCGCGCAGCGAGGCGCTGGAAACGGCGCCGCCCGTCCCCTGCAGCGAGAACGCGGGCGCCTCCAGCGAGAACCCCTCCCCGGGGGGTTCCGGTGGCGGCGGGCGCAGGATCGCCCACGCCGCCGTGAACGCCACCGCTCCGGACGCCAGCGCCGCGACGACGAGGAGCAGGCGGTTCGTCACTTCTCGGACCGGATCGTCAGCGCGCACGCAAGGACCGCCAGGATCGCGCACCCCGTCACGACGGCCAGGGAGAGCGGCAGCGGGAACGGGCCCGGGTCGGACGGCGTCAGGGCGGTGCGCACGGCGGACAGCCCCCAGGTCAGCGGATTCAGCCGCATCGCCCAGGCCATCCAGGAGTAGGCGCCGGCCAGGGGGAACAGCGCGCCGCTCACGAGCCACATCGGCATCAGGACGATGTTCATGATCGCGTGAAACCCGGCGACCGAGGAGGACCGCCACGCGAAGAAAAACCCGACCGCGGCGAGGAAAACGGCGGACGCCGCCAGGACGACCGCCGCGATCGCCAGGCCGGACACCGTGAGCGGGATGCCGACCGTCGGCGCCAGGAGCAGGAACGGGAACGCCTGCAGCCACCCCAGCAGGGCGCCCCCGACCACCTTGCCGAGCACGATGCTCGCCCGCGGCGCCGGCGAGGCCAGGACGGACTGCAGAAACCCCTCGTTCCGGTCCTCGATGATCGAAATGCTCGAGAAAATGCACGTGAACAGCAGGATCATCGTCGTCGTGCCGGGAAAGGCGTACCGCAGGTAGTCCCCTCCCCCGCCGACGAAGGAACTCCCGATCCCGCTTCCCATGATCAGCCAGAACAGAACCGGCGTCACGAGCGCGCCGATGACGCGGCCGCGCTGACGGAAGAAGCGGACGACCTCGCGACGGGCCAGGCTGAGGGCGGGAACGATCACGCGGAGGCCTCCGCGAACGCGCGGCCGGTGCGCCGGATGAAGACGTCCTCGAGCGTGGGGCGGGCGACGGTGACGGCGTCGACCTGCCCCGGGAAGGATTCGACGAGCTGCGGGACGAATTCATGCCCGCGGGAGCGCTCGATGCGGACGGCGCCCTCGACGACAGTGACGGTTCCGCCGAACCGGGCGGCGACGGCGGCCCGGAACCGCTCGGGTTCCCGTGTCCGCACGGAGATCACGTCGGTTCCCGATTCGGCGCAGAGCGCGTCGGGGCGCCCGAGCGCGACGACCCGCCCGAGGTCGAGGATGGCGACGCGGTCGCAGACCGCGGCCTCCTCCATGAAGTGTGTCGTCAGCAGGACCGTGGTGCCGTCCTGCCGGAGGCCGGCCAGCACCTCCCGCAGGTCCCGCCGGGCGCCGACGTCCAGCCCCGCGCTCGGTTCGTCGAGGAGGAGGACGGCGGGGCCATGGAGGAGCCCCTTGGCGATCTCCACCCGCCGGCGGAGCCCGCCGGAGAGGTGTTCGCAGCGGTCATTCGCGCGGTCGAGGACGCCGAACCGGGCGAGGAGCACCGAGGCTCGGCTGCGGAGAGGCTCGCCGGAGAGGCCGTACATGGCGCCCTGGAGGAGCATGTTCTCCATGGCGGTCATCTTCTTGTCCGTGCTGGTGGACTGGAACACGACGCCGATCCTGCCCCGGACCCGGGCGGCGTCGCCCTCGACGTCGATCCCCTCGATGCGCGCCGTTCCGGCGGTCGGAGACAGCAGGGTGGCGAGAATCCGGAAAAGCGTGGTCTTCCCGCCGCCGTTCGGGCCGAGGAGTCCGAACATCTCCCCGGAGCGGACGGCGAAGGAGACGCCGGCCAGCGCGCGGCGGTCGCCGAAGTTCCGCTCGAGTCCTCTCACCTCGATCGCATCGGCCATCGCGCTACTCCCCGAAGGACGCGGCCACGGCCGCGTCGCCCCCGGCGGCGACCTTGACGGTCGACTCCTGGACGCCGTACTTCTCGTGCTTCAGCTTCAGCGTGTACTCCCCCTCCGGCACGCCCTGCAGGGTCACCGTCCCGTCCGTCCCGGTCACGCCGTGAAACGGGTGCCGGAAAACGCCGAGCATCGCGTACATCCAGGGATGCGGGTCGCAGATGATCGGGAAGGGTTCCTCCTGCGACATGAACGTGCGCGTCTTCCCCTCCGCCGTCAGGGTCATCCGGGATCCGGGGACCAGGCTGACGTTGAGCCCCGGGTTCAACCGTGGTTTCGCGTGGACGAAGTGAATCGTCTCGTCGGAGTTCCGTATCTCCAGCGGCTGCCCGGCGCGCATCGTCCCGGCGCGGGGGGTGAACATGCAGTGCGCCTGGTCCAGCACGAACGGGTCCTGCGGGACCGGCCAGCGCCAGCCGGGATCGACGCCGCGGTCCAGCCAGACGATCACGTTCGCGAGTTCCCCGGACGCGCCGACCACGACCTTCGTATCGCGCAGTTCCCCGCGGACATGGGCCCCCATGCACTCGGCGTCCGTCACCTCGATCGCCTTCGGCTTCGGCGGCTCTCCCCGCAGGACGACCCTGACCAGGATCCTCCCGCACTTCTCCGGCGCGGGGACCGGTTTCTGCGGGACCTGCTCCGCCGGGTCCGGGGCGGCCGGCTTCGGGTCCTCCCCCTTGCCGCAGCCCGCCAGCAGGCCGGCCGCCAGGACGATCGCCGACGCCAGGTGCCTCATGCCGCCCTCCCCTGATGGATTCCGGAACGTCCCCCCGAGCGCCGACGAAAAAGGGCGGAGATGCGTCGCGCACCTCCGCCCCTGAAATCCAGCGCCCGCGGGATCACTTCTTCTTGAGGCTCCAGATGTACTCCCTGACCCAGACCAGTTCCTCGTCGGACACCTGCTCCGGAGACCAGTCGCTCATCCCCGAGCCGGGGAAGATCGCGTTCGGTTTCCGGATCCAGTCGAGAACCCAGTCCCGCTGGAGGCGAGGCGCGGCCAGCGTCAGGTCCGGCGCGACGAGGCCCGAAAACTTCTGACCGGGATCGCCGATCGGGTGGCAGCTGGCGCACTGCAGCCGTTCGAAGACAGCCTTCCCCTTCTTCACCATCTCCACCCGCGCCGCTTCCGGAATCGGTTCGTCGTAGACGAACGGGAACGGCTGGTTGTCGATGTGGGCGAAATGCTCGACCAGCGTCCGGGCTTCTTCGTCGGTGAAGCCGAAGGTGGGCATCCGGACACCCCCCTCCCGCAGGTACGGACGGATCTCGACCGGCGCCTTGAGGAACCTGAAGAGCCAGTCGGGGTTGTCGCGGGCGCCGACTCCCGCGATGATCGGCGGCTCGAACCGGTCCTCATCGTTCTTGTTCACGACCTTCTTGATCGCTCCCTCGCCGAAGCCGTAGACCAGGACGCTGGCCACCGGTCGCGGGACGCCGTTGAGCGTGTTCCCGAGGAGCTTGTTGCGCTCCGTTATGGTCAGCCAGGTCCCGCGCGGGAGAAGAACGACAATTCCTTTCTTCGCCAGGATCGCAAGCTCATCGGCGGAAATTCTGTCCACCTGCCGGCCGTCGGTGAGCACCGTCCGCGCGAGGTAGACCTGGGCATCCGCCAGCTCCAGCATCGCCTCGTCCGAGGCCTCGATCCGGTAGGTCGTGGGGAACAGGCCGACCTTGTGACATGCCGCGCAGTTCGACTGCTGGGCAAGGTGCTTCCCGCGCTCGATCACCTTCTCCTGGTGGGACAGCTTCCGCTTGTGCGACTCGGGCAGCATTTCCCGGCGGAACGAGATCACGTATGTCGTCAGCGCCTCGATTTCCTCCGGCGTCAGGTTGAATTTCGGCATCCGGAGCCGGTCCTCGAACCCGATGATCCGCCCGTGGTCGTACGTCCGGGGGTCCTCGAGCTTCGCCTTGACCCACTTGATGCGGTCCACCGAGTTCGGGTGGTGGGACATGCGCAGGTCGTGGCGGAAGCCGAAGTCAAACTTCGTGATGTCCTTCGTTCCCGTCGAGTTCGAACCCGTCAGCTCGGCCCCGATTTTTTTCGTCTTCTCGAACTTTCTGATGTCATGGCAGCCGAAACAGCCCGTGTGGCCGATCGCCTTCTCCCCGAGCCAGAGAAGTTTCTCCCTGTGCGTCAGTTTCTTGAGCAGTTCCTCCGTCTCGGCCTTCGTCTTCGTGGCCCGCATGAATCCGGCGCAGGTGTCGTCCAGGTCCTTGTCGGAGACGTCCTCCATCTTCCGGTTCTCGAACCCGTCCGGGTGCTTCAGCGTCATCAGGTACGCCGTGATGTCCGCCGCCTCCTGGTCCGAGAGCCGCAGGTTCGGCATGCTGGCATAGTGAAAGTACTGGGCCGGGTTTTTCAGCCACGCATACAGCCAGTTCGCGTTGAGCTTGCTCCCGACGGCCGAAAGATTGGGACCGAACGAGGTGTACTCCGTCCCCTTGTCCGCCATCACCTTCGCAGGGTCCCCGATCACGTGGCAGCCGTAGCACCCGACCTGCCGGGCCAGCTTACGCCCCTCCTTTGCATCCCCCTCAGGAGCCTTCGGATACCCGTCCGGCAGCCCCTCGAGCTCGCTGTTCTCATACAGGTACTCGACGATCCCCCGGATCATCGCGGTGTTCCGGACTCTCGACACGTCGTCGGATGTGTTCGACAGGTCGAAGATCTGCGGCATGTGCGTCGTCGGCCTGAAGTCCGTAGGCTTCCAGATCCAGTTGAACGCAAACTCCTTCGTCATCTTGTGCTTGATCCCGCGCAGCCCCGGCCCCGGCTTCCTCAGGTCGTCCGTCCCCGCGATCGGGTGGCATCCGTAACACCCGACCTTCTCCAGGAGCCGCTTCCCTTCGTTGACCTTGTCCCCCATCACCACACGCGTCTGCTCGCCGTGGCATTTCGTGCAGGACGACTGGACGTACTGGATCGGCAGCATCGGGTTGTCGAAGTGCGCCGGCGGATGCCAGCCGTATTTCCCCTCCCACTCCTTCTGCTGCGCCTCGTCGCGCGGCATGTGCGCGGCGTGCGCGAAGTCCACCGACCGCCCCTGCCCGTTGTGGCAGACGGTGCACCCGTACTGGCTCATCGGGTGCGGCGACGCATCCCCGACGTAGAGGTCTAGATTCGGGTGGCTCCGGAAGACCTTTGGAACTTCCTCCCCCCACCCCTTGCGGTCGATCCCCAGGTGGCAGGTCGTGCACCGGTCGATCTTCATCACGGAGCTGAAGTTCAGGTCCTCCTGGAAGTGCGGGAGGATGATCTGGTTGATGTGCTCGGGATTCTTGATGAAGTCGAGCCCCGGCTGGGACAGCAGGAAGTCCGCCAGGCTCGGCTCGAGTTTGGCGACCTTGCGCTTCACCGCGGTCAGGTCGTTCTCCAGCTTCGCGATCTCCTTGCTGATCGCCTCGCGTGCGGCGTTGAATTCCTCGAGCCTGGCCACGAACGCCCGCTCCCGGGCGTCCAGGACTTCCCAGGCCAGGCGCGCGGCGTCCGTCAGGTCCTGCTTTTCCCTCCAGCGGGAGGAGGCGTCCTGGCTGTGCTTCTTCAGCCCCTCAATCGACGCCTCCACCGCGCCCGCGCCCGCGTCCCCGGCGGCCTTCAGCCTCGCCGCCACGCGGACCGCCTCGTCGAGATGCTCCTGCGCCGACTCCGCCCGCTGCTTGAGCGTGTCCGCCTCCGACTTCTCGAACTGGAAGGTCAGCAGCGCCTTTTCCAGCGGACCGCGGTTCGCCTCGCGCTCCTTCCGGACCGCCTCGATCTCCTGCTCCTTCGCCTTGAGGTCCTCGTCCGCCTTCTTCATTCCGGCGTACAGCTCGTCCAGCCGCGGGCCGCTCGCGGCGCGCAGCCCGGCCAGGACCGTCTCCTGCTCCTTCTTCGCCTTCTCGAGCGCAAGCTCCCGGAAGTCCCGCTGGTAGTGCTTCCAGTTCCGGTCGTAGTCCTGCCAGGCGGCCCAGACCGTGATCCCGATCAGGAGAAGGGAGGAGACGAAGAACAGCCTGTTCAGGCTGTTCATGTCGTACAGCGTGTCACTCAGGGGTTCGACCGGTTTCGGCATGATGGTCCCTGTGTCGGTGTCAGATGTTGAAGAAGTACTCGGGAATCGCCACGATGTATTTCAGGTTGAAGATCCAGCGCAGGAGCATCTTGATGACCATCCCGCCCATGACGAGCAGGTGCACGATGAGGATGCTGAACCGGATCATCCCCAGCTGCTGGTAGAAACTCCGGAACATCGGGACGAACCGGACGAGAATCCCGGGCGTGATCACGAAGAACCCGAGCACGGCCAGGATCCCCCAGATCTCGCGCACAAACCAGTTTCGCGGCATCCCCGTGTTGAAGATGTGGAGGTAGACGACCTCCGAAACGTTGATGTTCGTCAGAGGTTCCAGCTTGTGGATGTCCCAGGGCTCGTACGGCCCGAAGAAGTTCCAGTTCGGCCCCCGCAGGAACGTGCCCATGAAAATCAGCAGCACCCACGTCACGATGAACCCGAACATGAACACCGAGATCGCGAACTTCCGCTCCTTGAACGTGTAGTACCCGTTCCCCTTCGGATTCTTGTCGATGTAGGGGAGCATCATCAGGCCGGTGATGATCATGCTCGGCAGCACGACCCCCGCGATCCAGGGGTCGAAATACACCAGCATCTCCTGCAGCCCGAGGAAGTACCAGGGCGCCTTCGACGGGTTCGGCGTCTTCGCCGGATTGGCGGGCTGCTCCAGCGGCGCCTTCAGCGAAATCGACCAGAGGATCAGAAACGCCGTGAACAGCACCGCACAGATCAGCTCGATGTAGACCAGGTCCGGCCAGACGAACGTCTTCTCCGCCTCCTTCGCCTCCGCCTCCTGCGGCGGAAGCCCCTTCTCGATCCGCTCGTCGTTCACCGCCATCTGGCGGAACGCCAGCCAGACGAAGAACCCGACGCTCCCCACCATCATCACGATGGGCACGTTGTCGGGAAGCGTCGCGACCCGGTTGAACTGGGGGTCAAAGAAGCTCAGCATCAGGAGGATGCCGGAGACGGCGAAAATCGGAATCGCGACCTTCGGCGCCGTCAACTGGCGGTAGTACTTCAACCCCAGCCAGAGGATCACCGTGGACAGAATCATGAAAATCCAGGCGCTTCCCACCACGACATTGACGGCGTCGGTGTAGAACTTCGGAAGCGTGATGGCGAGCAGATTCATAGTGCCCCTTTACATCGGACCCGAGATGCCGCCGTCCTTGCGGACGCGCCAGAAGTGCACCGCCATCAGCGTCGCGGCCGCGAGGGGGAACGCGACGCAGTGGAGCACGTAGAACCTCAGCAGCGCGGCGGGCGCGACGAAGCGGCCGCCGAGCAGGGTGAACCGGACGTCGGAGCCGGCGTGGACGAGGGAGATGTCCCCGAGCTTCAGCATGGCGGCGCCGGGGCCCTCGTGACCGACGAAGGGTGTGGCGCGGGCCATGTTGGTGCCGACGGTGACGGCCCACATCGCGAGCTGGTCCCAGGGGAGCAGGTAGCCGGTGAAGGAGAGCAGGAGCGTGAGGACGAGGAGGATGACGCCCACGTTCCAGTTGAATTCCCGCGGCGGCTTGTAACTTCCGGTCAGGAAGACGCGCATCATGTGGAGCCAGACGGTGATGACCATGGCGTGCGCGCCCCAGCGGTGGATCTCGCGCATGATCCCGAGCGGGATATCCTCCCGCAGGGAGATGATGTCGGCGTAGGCGAACTCGGCGGTCGGGCGGTAGTAGAACATCAGCATCACGCCCGTGACGGTCTCCACGAGGAACAGGAAGAACGTCAGACCTCCCATGCACCAGGTGTACTTCATCCGGATCCCGCTCTTCCGGATCTTCGGCGGGTGCAGGTGCAGGAAGACGTTCGACATGATCGCCAGGATCCGGTTGCGCGGCGTATCGGGCATGCCGTGCCGGAAGATCGAGGTCCAGATCTGCCCCGTCCAGACCATTTCCAGGAGCGACGGCTTCTTGCCGGGGTCCGGAGCTTTCGGGCTCTCCGGGGTCTTGACTTCAGCCACAGGTGCTCTCCTCTACCGCCTCAGACCACGCTGATGAAGGAATCCGGATCGTCCCACTGCCCCTTCTCGAACTGAAATGCCCTCGACTTGTCCACCAGGATCGATCCGTCCTCGAGGAGCCGGATGGCGGCGCGCTCGAGCGGGCGGGGCGCGGGGCCCTCGAAGTTCACGCCGTTCAGGCGGAACCCCGACCCGTGGCACGGGCACTTGAACTTCGCCTCGTTCGGCAGCCAGTTCGGCGTGCATCCGAGGTGCGTGCAGATCGTGGTCAGCGCGAAGATCTTGCCCTTCGTCCGACAGACCCAGATCCCGTTGACGTCCTTGAACTTCTCCTCGACGTAGTCCTCCGGGTAGTCGTCCGGAAAGCCGACCTTGACGCTGGCGGGCGGCTCGTACAGGACGTTGGGGAACATGAATCGTCCCAGGAGGCCGCCGCCGACGGCGGAGGCGCCCGTGAAGGCGCCCCACCCGAGCACGCTCCAGGGGACGAGTCCGAGGAAATTGCGGCGGGAGAGCGCGAGCTGCCGCTCCCGGGGGTCGTCTGCGGCTTTCTTCGGATCTTCCTTCTTGGGTTGCGCGATCGGCCCTGGAACTGTCGGGGTCATGCGGGCGAAGCCGGGCTTGGGCTCTCCGGCGACCCCTGTCGTGGTGGTCCCTGGCGACCCCGGAGCGATCGGCTTTCCGGCGGAAGCGGCGGCAGCGGCCACGGTGGCCTCGGCCTCGGGGGTCATTCCTGGCTTGGCGGGGAGCACGGGCAGGCCGGGTTCCGGGGGAACGACCTGGCTGGCTTTTTCCTTGGCGGGGGCGGCGGGTTTCGATGCGGGGGAAGCGGCTTTCGCGGCGTCGGCGGGCTTCGCGGCGTCGGCGGGCTTCGCGGCGTCGGCGGGCTTCGCGGCGTCCGCAGGCTTCGCGGCGTCCGCAGGCTTCGCGGCGTCCGCAGGCTTCGCGGCCTCCGCAGGCTTCGCGACCTCCGCAGGCTTCGCCCCTTCCGCCCCACTCTCCGGCTTCTTCACTTCGTCAGCCATCGATCCTCCAGGTGTCAGTTCGAAAGCGCCTGCAGCACTTCCCCAGCCGCCTGACGCACATCCATCGACCGGTCCTGCTTCCGGATCTTCTCGAGGACCGACTTGAATTCGGCCCCCTTCAGTTGCATCGCACCCTTCATCGCGTTCACCATCACTTCCGACACCATCTCCTCCGTCATCTCCGTCCCGGGCTCTTTCGCAACCTTCTCCAGATGCTCCCGGTCCAGCATCTGAAGCAGGGTCGGCGCCGCCTCCGCGTCGTCGAACCTCGAGAGCGCGAGCGCCGCGTTCCACCGGACATCCGTGACCCGGTCCGCGTGGCACTTGCGGATCGCCTCGTGAATCTCGGCCGTCTGGGCGGAGGGAAGTTCGGCGAGCTGGGAGGCGGCGCGGCGTCTGGGCGCGAAGCAGCCGAGGGCGAAGACGGCCGCCTTGCGGAGGCCGGCGTCGTCCGCGGCGGCGAACGCAAGGAGTTCCGCGACGACCGCCGGATCCCCGAGCGCCCCGGCCGACTGGATCGCCGCGACCTGCACGCGGCCGTCCTGGTCCTGCATGGCGTTGAGGATGAGGGGAAGGGATCCCGGATCGGCGAGCGTTCCGAGAACGGTGACGAGGTACATGCGCGTCAGGCGGTCGTCCTCGGTCCGCGGCTCGATCGACTGGAACGCCTTGATGATCTCGGGGACGAGGCGCGGATCCTTGCGGGCCTGCGGGTCGCGGATCAGCCTGGAATTCAGGTCGTAGGCGATCTGCCACCGCGACGACCCGTGCTCCATCTGGATCTCTTTGACGAGCCGGACGGCGTCCTTCTCGTCGCTCGTCATCATCTTGATGCCGACAAAGATCGCGACGGCGGTCACGGCGATGATGAGGGGCACGATGAAAAACTGTCCGAGGAGCGAGGAGAACCCCTTCTCCCCTTCCAGCAGGTTGGGACGCGGCGGAAGATCAGGCTGCGGCGGCGTGGTCAATTCCTGGGACATGAGGCGCGCAAGTGTCATGGAGCCGCGGATTTGTGTCAACGATTTGCGGGGCCGAGCAGGCCCGCACGGGCCCTGATGTGGGTCGGAGTCCGCAGCGCCGCGGGCTTCTGCGCACGGCCCCGGGGAGGCGGCCCCGCGCCGACCGGCGGCCGGATCCGAACGCGTGCGTTCGCGTGACCGGTCCGGTCATCGAGGTGTTGACCATCGGCCGGACCGCTGATATTCTCCGCCTCCCTTTGGCGCCCCTAGCTCAGTCGGTAGAGCAAGTGATTCTTAATCACTGGGTCGAAGGTTCGAATCCTTCGGGGCGCATCGGCGGACCGCAAACCGGTCCGCTATTTTTTTTGCGGGCTTGGACGCGTAGAATGGCGCGACGGCGAGGGTGGCGGAACCGGCAGACGCGCGGGTCTTAGAAGCCCGTTCCGAAAGGAGTGCGGGTTCGACTCCCGCCCCTCGCATCGACTCGACGCCCCGGCGGGACCACATTTGCGCCAGGGAGAGCATTTTCCCGGTTCCGCAGCGCGGCCTCGGCCGTATGATCATCCCATGCAGCTCAGCCGCGCCGTGGAGTACGGGGTCCGTGCCATGCAGTACCTTGCCACGCGCGAGGGGATCTGCCATGGCGACGAAATCTCGAAGCGGATGGGGATCCCCGACTCGTTTCTCCGCAAGATTCTGCAGAGGCTCGTCAGCGCCGCCCTCATCCGTTCCCACCGCGGATTCGCGGGCGGGTTCTCGCTCGCCCGCTCCGCCGACGACATCTCGCTGCTGCAGATTCTGGAAGCGGTGGACGGCGAGTTCACGCTCAATCCCTGCCTCAAGTCGACGGTGTCGGAAGACGCCTCGTGCGTGCTGGACCACAACTGCACGCTCCAGCGCGCGTTCGCCTCGGCCCAGAACGCCATGAAACAGACGCTGGCCGGATATTCGCTGCGCTCGCTGGTCGGCGTCGAAGTCCCGACCGCCATCCCCTAGCCCCGGCCCCGTGGATCCCTTCGAACGCGCCGTCCGCGAAACGCTGATCCGCCGGGCGCTGCTCCAGCGGCGCGAGCCCGCGGTGGTCGCGCTGTCGGGCGGTCCGGATTCGACCGCGCTCGTCGCGGCCCTGTCGGCGCTGGGACACCCGGTGCGTGCCCTTCACATCAATCACGCGCTCGACGGCGGACGCATCCTGTTCACCCTGCCCGAGATCTTTTTTAAGAAGCGCATCCCAACCGAATGGGAGAACATGGTCAACGGCATCGCCAT
>JABWAY010000075.1 GCA_013360825.1 Candidatus Brocadiia bacterium
CCGCAGCTTCGACGTCGCGATCGCCGGCCTCGGCGCCATGGGTGGCGCGGCCGCGTGGCACCTCGCACGGCGGGGACTGCGCGTCGCCGGGTTCGACCGGTTCGGACCTCCCCACGACCAGGGATCCTCTCACGGCGAAACCCGGATCATCCGCGAGGCGTACTTCGAGGATCCTCGCTACGTCCCCCTGGTCCGGAGGGCGTACACGCTCTGGCGCGAACTCGAGCGGGACTTCGGTCGGCCGCTCCTGCGGGAAACCGGCGGGCTCATGATCGGCCGGGAGGACGGCGTCGTCGTCCGCGGCGCGCGGGCGAGCGGGGACGCGCACGGTCTGCCGTACGAGATCCTCGACGCCCGCGAAATCGCCCTCCGGTACCCGGCGCTCCATCCCGATCCCGGGACCGTCGCCGTCCGCGAGCCGCGCGCCGGGATCCTCTTTCCGGAGGCCTGCGTGAAGGCGCACCTCACCCTCGCGGCACGGGCCGGCGCCGACCTCCGGCGCGACGACCCCGTCCTGTCGTGGTCGGCGGACGGGGAAGGGATCGCCGTGACGACCGCGCGGGGGACCGTCCTCGCCGGAAGCCTCATCCTCGCCGCGGGCGCGTGGATGCCGTCGCTCCTCTTCGGCGCGTCCCTCCCGCTCGCCGTGACACGGCAGCCCCTGTTCTGGTTCCGGCCGCGCGGCGACGCGGGACTCTTCGATCCCGGGCGGTTCGGGGTCTTCATCTGGGAAGCGGAGCCCGGCTTTGTTTTCTACGGATTCCCGGCGATCGAGGGTCGGGTCAAGGTCGCCCGGCACCTGGGCGGCGTTCCGACATCGCCGGACGCGGTGGACCGCGCGTTCCGGGAGAGCGAGGCCGCGGCGCTGCGGGAACGGCTCGCCCGGTCCATCCCGGCACTCGACGTTCCGCCGGCGGACGCCGCCGTCTGCCTCTACACGTCGACCGCCGACGGACATTTCGTGATCGACCGGCACCCGGCCCACTCCCAGGTCGTCGTCCTCAGCCCCTGCTCCGGGCACGGGTTCAAGTTCGCGTCGGCGATCGGCGAGGCCGCGGCCGACCTCGCCACCGGCCGCACACCCCGCTTCGACCTGGGTCTCTTCCGCTGGAGGTGACGCGGACACCCCGGCTCGCCCTGCCGCGCCGGGCTCTCGCGCCCGTCACCTGCGGGGCGGCCCTTTCAGGTCGGGGTTGTCCCGCCCCATGTAGCCGATCCGCCCGAGCGGGGAGCGGTCGTCGTCACCGCTCGAAAACGAGGATTTCCCGGACTGCCGGACCGTCATCCAGGCCCAGTCCGCCCGGTAGACCCATGGGTCCTCCTCCGGCGTCGCGGCCAGCGCTTTCCAGGTGCTGAGCGCGGCCTTTTTCTCCCCGAGGTGGTGAAGCGCGAGCCCCTTGAAGTACCCGGCCTCGGTGGCGCGGTTGCTGTCGGCGGGGAACGCCGTGAGGGCATCGCGCAGGGCCGCGTAGTCCCCCCGGAGCCAGTGCGCCCAGGCGCGCTCCATCCGCGCGTCGTCCACCAGGTCGTCGCGTTTCACGTGCTCCAGCGCCGACTCCACCTCGTCCCATTTCCCGCGCCACCGCTGGATGTGCGCCAGAAACAGCCACTCCTCTTCGGTCTCCGGCCGGGCGAGCCAGTCCGCGGCCGTCTTCGACTTCCCGAGCTCGAAGGCGATGCGGGCTTTCTCGAACGGGGTCACGGCCGCCTTCTCGGCGGCGCTCTCCGCATCGAACTCCGGATGGTCCTTGAGCGCCTTCCTCATGGCGGCGTAGACCACCTCCGTGCTCGCGAAGTTATCAGCTTCCCCGGCGATCACCCCTTCGGCCGAGACCAGCAGCACGCTGGGCGGCGGAACGGAGTTTCCGCGGAGCTCCCTGCGGATCTTCGTCACGAACTGCCGGGCATCCGGATCACCGGCCGCGCCATCGTCCGACAGGTCGAAATAGACGCACACGAAACGGCGATTGGCCAGGAGCCGGACGCGTTCGTCGCTGAAGGGACCCGCCCTCAGCACCTCCGCGGCGGGTCACCACCCGCCGCTCTTCTCGGTCCCGAAGGCGATCGGCTTGATCAGGAGGAGGCGGTGTTCCTTCTTTGCCTTCTCCCGGGCCTCGGTAAAGGGAAGCGTCCAGTCGATTCCCGTGCGGTCGCGTTTGCAGTCCCCGGCCGTTGCGGCCGAGGCGAACAGGAGCAGGATGGTGAACGGTTTCATGGGATCGACTCCAGAGGTCCCCCCCGGGACGGAAAGATGTACGGCGCAGGCGACGGGGATGCTGGAAATTTCCCGGACTCAGCCCGGGATGAAAGGCGGCGGGCGGACAATTCTTCCCCCGGGTCCTCCGGCGAGCGACAATTCGGGCAACTCTCGGGAGGAACTCATGCGCAGAACACTGGGCGAACTGATCACCGGCCGGAAGCCTGTCTCGGCGAAGCCGGAGGATTCGATCGCGCTCGTCGCACGCAAGCTCAAGGCGGGGCGCGTGGGGTGTGCGCCGATCGTGGACAAGGACGGGGCTCTCGTCGGGATCTTCACCGAGCGCGACCTCCTGAACCGGGTCGTCGCGGCCGGAAAGGATGTCCGCAAGACACCCGTCGGCAGGGTGATGACCCGGAACGTGATCGTTGCGGAACCGGGGACGACCGTGTTCGAAGCGCTGAAGGTGATGCGCAAGAATGCGATCCGGCACCTGCCGATCCTCAAGGCGGAAAAGCTCGTCGGAATCGTCGCGCAGCGGGACATCATTACGACGCTTCTCGAGATCAAGAACGAGGAGATCGGGGATCTGAAGCAGCTGCTCGACACGATTCCGATCGAGCCCGGCGTCGGGTAGCGGTGGCCGCCCCGAAGCGCGGGAACCTTTACGGGGCCGGGAGTCCGGCCGTGGAGTTCTATGACGCGTTCCACGGGCCGGGGATGGTGCCCGCGATCGAGGGGGACGTGGCGTACTACGTCCGCCGCGCCCGGACGGCCCGCGGCCCGGTCCTGGAGCTGGCGTGCGGAACCGGGAGGGTCACGCTTCCCGTGGCGCGCGCCGGGATCGAGGTGGTCGGGCTGGATCTCTCGGCGGGGATGCTCGCGATCGCGAGACGGAAGGCGGCGGCGGAGGGGATGCGGGCGACGTTCGTGCGGGGGACGATGACGCGGTTCTCCCTGGGGAGGACCTTCCGGCTCATCCTGATTCCGTTCCGGGCGTTTCAGAGCCTGCTGACGATCCGGGAGCAGCGGGCCTGTCTCGACTGCTGCCGGCGGCACCTGGCTCCCGGCGGGCGGCTGATTCTCAACCTGTTCGACCCCCGGCTGGAGTTCTGCGTCCACGGGGAGAGCGAGGTGATCAGCCGCTACCGCGCGGCGCGGGATCCCGTGACGGGGCGGGAGGCGCGGCTGGTCGTCCGGCGTCGCGTGAACGATGCGCTGGCGCAGATTCTGCGGGAGGAATGGGAGTACACGGTGCGCGACCGGCGGGGGGCGGTGCTGAAGCGTGGGCGGAGGCGGCTGGCGCTCCGGTGGTCGTACCGCTGGGAGATGGCTCACCTGTTCGAGCTGTGCGGATTCGAAGTCGAGTCGTGCGATTCGGATTTCCGCGGAGGGAAGCCGGCCTACGGGCGGGAGCAGGTGTGGGTGGTGAGGCGCCGCGGGAGGCGGTAGGACGCGCCCGGGCGCCGGCGGACGCTACTTCCGCTGCTTGAACACCATGAAATTGCCATCCGGGTCGAAGACCCCGATCGCCCTCTCGGTGTCGCTCTCCCCGAGCCTGCCGTTCGTCCTGCCGCCGTGTTTCTCGACGAGGGCGATGACGGCGTTGATGTCGGGGACGTAGATGTCGTAGTGCGTCGGGTTCTGCGGCGCCGTGATCCCGTTCATGCCGGCGGGAATGAGCGTGAAGGCCAGCCCTGAGAATGTCCCCGTGTACATCTTCTGGCCCGAGTCCTCCTCGACTTCGAACTGCATGTCGAAGACGTTCCTGTAGAAGTCCACCATCGGGTCCATGTTCACGGCCGAGAGCACCATGGCTTCGAGTTTGTATTCCAGGACATGCCCTCCTGAGGATGGCGGCGTGGAGTCTCTGCCTCCGGCTCCCCCAGATTTCCCGAACCTGGCCGGGGGCGGGCCGGGAACCCGCCGGACCGGAGCGCGGGGATGAACGCGCGTCGGGCCGGCGTTGCGGAGCCGGCCCGCGGGGTGAGCCCGCAGGTCGGCCGGGCGGCGCCCCGCCCTCACCGTCCCTGCGCCCGCTCCTGCCTCCACGTCTGCAGCACGAACGCGTAGTTCGAACGCTCCACCGCCTTGGGGTCCGGGCAGCGCTCGAGGCTCATGCTTCCCTTCATCTGGGCGATCGACGTGTAGTCGTGGTCGATCATCCACTGGCGCAGATTTCCCAGGACGGTGCCGAGATGATCGGGGCCGAGCGTCAGGAGGGCCGAGACCATCTGGACCGCGTCCGCGCCCGCCATGACGGCCTTGACCGCGTCCAGGTGCGAGTGCACGCCGCCCGAGGCGGCGAGCCCCCCCTTGATCTGGCCCCGGAGGATGGCGAGCCAGCGGAGGCGCAGCCGGAGCTCGGAGGGGTCGCTCAGCCGCAGCGCCGGTGCGATCTCAAGGAGCTCGGTGTCGATGTCGGGCTGGTAGAAGCGGTTGAACATCACGATCCCGTCGGCGCCCGCGCGTTCGAGTTCACGCGCGAAATGGGCGAGGGAGGAGAAGTAGGGGCCGATTTTGACGGCGAGGGGGATCCGGATGCTGTCTTTGACGGCGCGGACCAGGTCGATCAGCCGGCTCTCGGCGTCCAGCGCGGACTCCCGCGGATCGGCGCCGAGGTCGTAGAGATTGAGCTCCAGGGCGCTGGCTCCCGCCCTCTCGATCGCCCGGGCGAAGTCGATCCAGCCGCCGCGGCTCGTGCCGTTGAGGGACGCGATCAGCGGGACCCTGACCGTTTCCCGGAGCCTTTCCACATGCCGGACGTACCCCTCCGGCCCGAACGGGAACATGCCGCGGTCCGGGAAGTACGACTGCGCTTCCGTGTAGGATTCCGTGTAGGCGTCCAGGATCGAGTCCTGCGCGGTGGACTCGCGGATGATCTGCTCCTCGAAGAGGGAGTGCATGACGATCGCCGAGGCTCCCGCGTCCTCGAGTTTCCGGACCGCGTCCAGGTCGTCCACGAGCGGCGACGCCCCGGGCATGAGGGGGTTGGACAGCTTCAGTCCGAGCCAGGTCGTGGAGAGATCGGGGGTCATGGTCACTCCTCCTTGTCCGGTTCAGGATTGGCGACGGTCACGCCGGCGAGCTGACGGTAGAGGTCCCAGCGCTGCGCAGCGGTGCGCTGGGCGTCCTTCATCAGGGTGCGGAACCGCGCCGGGTCCAGAGCCTCGACCATCCGGAACCGGGCCTCGTTGCGGAGGTATTCGATCGGGCGCACCCTGGGCGGGCCGGAGTCGAGGTGGAGCGGCGGCTCGCCCTTGAGCGGGCGGCGCGGATCGAACCGGTAGAGTGGCCAGATCCCGGAGTCGACGGCCAGCTTCTGCTGCTTCGCCCCGAACGCCATGTCGTACCCGTGCGCGATGCAGTGCGAGTAGGCGATGATGATCGCGGGTCCGGGGAAGGCGTCGGCTTCGAGCAGCGCCTGCACGGTCTGGCGGTCGTTCGCGCCGAAGGCGACCCGCGCGACATAGGCGTGGCTGTAGCTCATCGCCATGAGGCCGAGGTCCTTCTTGGGGGAACTCTTGCCCGCCGTGGCGAACTTGGCGGAGGCCCCGAGCGGCGTCGCTTTCGACTGCTGCCCGCCGGTGTTGGAGTAGACCTCGGTGTCGAGGACCAGGATCCGGACCTCGCGGTTGGAGGCCATCACGTGGTCCAGCCCGCCGAACCCGATGTCGTAGGCCCAGCCGTCGCCGCCGATGAGCCAGACGCTCTTCTTCACGAGGGCGTCCGCCAGCAGGTCCAGCCTCCGGGCCTCGGCATCCTTCAGCGGGGCCAGCGCGGTCCGCAGGGCGACCACCCGGTCCCGCTGCGCGGCCATCCCCGCGTCGTCCCAGTTCGAGGCCTCGGTCAGCGCCCCCGCCAGCCCCTCCCCGATCTTCGGGGCGAGGGCTTTCACCAGGGACAGGGCATGCGTCCGGCGCGCGTCGAGGGCGAGGCGGAATCCGAATCCGAATTCGGCATTGTCCTCGAAGAGCGAGTTCGCCCACGCGGGGCCGCGCCCGGCGCTGTTGACCGTGTACGGCGTGGTCGGGAGATTGCCGCCGTAGATCGACGTGCACCCGGTCGCGTTCGCGATGAGGAGCCGGTCGCCGAACAGCTGCGTCAGGAGCTTGATGTAGGGAGTCTCGCCGCATCCGGCGCAGGCGCCGCTGAACTCGAAGAGAGGCTGCAGGAACTGCGTGCTGCGCGCGTCGGGGCGGACCGTGGTCCGGTCGACCTCGGGGAGCCTGAGGAAGAAGTCCCAGTTGCCGCGCTGCTGCTCCCGGATCGGGCGCTGCGGGGCCATGTCGATCGCCTTGTGACGCGGGTTCGACTTGTCGCGCGCCGGGCAGACCTCGACGCAGATCCCGCACCCGGTGCAGTCCTCCGGCGCCACCTGCAGCGTGTACTTCTGCCCCTTGTACTCGCTCAGCCGCGAATCGGCCGACTGGAACGACGCCGGCGCCGCGGCAAGCTCCGCGGGAGCGACCACCTTGGCGCGGATCGTCGCGTGCGGGCAGACGAAGACACATCTGTTGCACTGCACGCAGATCGTCTCGTCCCAGACCGGAATCTCCGTCGCGATGTTCCGCTTCTCCCATTGCGCCGTCGCCGTCGGCCAGGTGCCGTCGACGGGGAACGCGCTGACCGGGAGCAGGTCTCCCTGGTTAGCAAGAATCCGCGCCGTCACCCGCCGCACGAACTCCGGCGCGGTGTCCGCCACGGCGGGAGGACGGGGACGCCCCGACGGCGCCGCGGCGGGGACGCGCACCTCGTGCAGGTTCGCGAGGGTCCGGTCGACCGCCGCCCAGTTCTTCCGCACCACGTCCTCGCCCTTCTTGCCGTACGTCTCCCGGATCGCCTCCTTGATCTCACGGATCGCTTCGTCCTTCGGAAGCACCCCGGAAATCGCGAAGAAGCAGGTCTGCATGACCGTGTTGATCCGCGACCCCATTCCCGCATCCTGCGCGACCGCGAGGGCGTCGATGACGAAGACCCGGAGCTTGCGCGCGAGGATCGTCTCCTGGACCTCGCGGGGGAGTTCGTCCCAGACGGCCTCCGCCGGGAACGGGGAGTTGAGGAGAAAGACCCCCCCGGGGGCGGCGGCCTCGAGAACGTCATACCGGTCGAGAAACGCGAACTGGTGGCAGGCCACGAATCCCGCCCGGCGGATCAGGCACGAGGAACGGATCGGACGCGGGCCGAAACGGAGGTGCGAGACGGTCATGGCGCCGGACTTCTTGGAGTCGTAGACGAAGTACCCCTGGGCGTGAAGCGGGGTGCGCTCGCCGATGATGGCGATGGAGTTCTTGTTCGCGCCGACGGTGCCGTCCGATCCGAGTCCCCAGAAGATGGCCCGGGTGGTGTCCGCCGGCTCGATGTCGAGGTCGCGGTCCCAGGGAAGGGACGACTTGCCGATGTCGTCCATGATCCCGATCGTCATGCGCGTCCGCGGGCGGGGGGCGGCGAGTTCCTGGAAGAGAGCCACGACCATCGCCGGCGTGAATTCCTTTCCCGAGAGCCCGTAGCGGGCGCTGACCACGCGCGGGTCGTCGGCGCGCAGGCCGAGGTCGCGCGCCTCGCGCAGCGCGGCGACGACGTCGAGGAACAGGGGATCCCCGGTCGCGCCGGGTTCCTTCGTGCGGTCGAGCACCGCGATGGTCTTCGCCGCGCGCGGGAGGGCCGCCGCGAACGCGCGCACGTCGAACGGGCGGTAGAGACGCACCTTGAGGACCCCGACCTTCTCCCCCCGCGCGCGCAGCCAGTCGACCGTCTCGTGCGCGACCTCGGCCCCCGAGCCCATCATCACGATCACCCGGTCGGCCTCCGGATCCCCCGCGTAGTCGAACAGCCCGTACGGCCGCCCGGTCCGCCGCCCGAACGCCTCCATCGTCTCCCGCACGATCCCCGGGCACGTTTCGTAAAACAGATTGCAGGCCTCCCGCGCCTGGAAATAGGTGTCCGGATTCTGGGCCGACCCGCGCAGGACCGGCCGGTCGGGGGTGAGCGCGCGGAGGCGGTGCTCCCGCACGCCGTCCTCGGGGACGAGCGCCCGGAGGTCGTCGTCGGTCAGCTCCTCGATCTTCGCGATCTCGTGCGACGTCCGGAATCCGTCGAAGAAATGGAGGAAGGGGATGCGGCTGCGCAGTGTCGCGGCGTGGGCGACCAGCGCCAGGTCCTGCGCCTCCTGCACCGACCCGCTGGCGAGGAGGGCGAACCCGGTCTGGCGGACCCCCATGACGTCGGAGTGATCGCCGAAGATCGACAGGGCGTGGGTGGCGACGGTGCGCGCGGCGACGTGCATGGCAAAGGGAGTGAGTTCCCCGGCGATCTTGTACATGGAGGGAATCATGAGGAGGAGCCCCTGCGACGCGGTGAACGTGGTCGCGAGGGTGCCCGCCTGGAGGGCTCCGTGGACGGCGGCGATGGCGCCTCCTTCGCTCTGCATTTCCACGACGTCGGGGACCTGGCCCCAGATGTTCGTGCGCCCCTTTGCCGACCATTCGTCGGAGAGTTCTCCCATATTGGAGGAGGGGGTGATCGGGTAGATGGCGATGACTTCGCTCAGCCGGTGAGCGACGGAGGCGACGGCTTCGTTTCCATCGACGGTGATTTTGCGGCGATCCGGCATGAAGCGGAGCTCCCAGGGTGTGGTTTTTGACTCACGGAAGCGGACAATTCCCCAACGCGAACGCACCCGGAGGCGGTTCTGGGGGAGGATGCGCAAACGTGTTGCCAAGCGGCGCGGCCGGGCGCATCCCGCGGACGGCGGCGGGGAGTTCCCCGCAGTAATCCCGCGCTCTCCCGGTCCGGGCCGCGCGGATCCCGTCGGGGCGGGCACGACTACCGGCTCAGCGCCCACCCCATCAGCACCCCCGCGATCGCTCCGAGGACACCCCCCCAGACCTCCAGCCACCCGAGGTGCTCCCGGGTCGCGCGCAGAACCAGAGACTTGACCTGCTCGTTCGTCCAGGTCTCGAGGTTCGTGCGCACCAGCTTCTCGAGGTCGAGATGTGCCAGCGCCCGCTCGATCATCGCCTCCGCCATCGGGCGCAGTTTCTCCTCCATCGCCTTCGCCCCCTCGGTCCCCGCCTCCGGGAGCCGCCCGGCCAGCGCCTTCAGCCGTTCCCGGGCGGCCGGATCGCGCGGGAGGTCGTGGAGAAATTCGTGCGCCGTGTCCAGAATCGCCGTCCCGACCGCGTCCGGGTCCACCAGCGTCCGCGCCAGAAATCCCTTCCCCCGGATCCCGTCTTCCAGCCGCCGTCGGAGCGTCTCCCTCACCTTGGCGGACCGGATCGCCTCCCGCCCGCGTGCGGAGACTTCTTCCAGAATTTTCCCCGCGGTCGCGTCGTCCCCCGCCAGGTCCTGCATCCGCTCCCGCGCGACCTGGACGAGGGCGGGGAGGAAGTCGCTCTGAAGAATCTGTTCCCGGAGCGCCCCGGGGCGGATCAGGGTGTGGGCGACGGCGGACGCGATGGCGTCGGTCAGCGCGGCGCGCTTGGCGGGAATGACTCCCGTGAACGGGATGGGGACGCCGAGGATGCGGATTCTGTCGAAGAGCATGCGGATGGCGAGGGCGTTGGTTCCCCAGCCGACGAAGCCGCCGGCGCCGGCGAGGAAGAGGATGCGGCGTGCGGGTTCAGGGAGGGCGAACGACGCGCCTGCGAGGGCGGCGGCGAGGAGGCCGGTGGCGGGGCTGAGCCAGGTGCGGGGGCGGGGTGCGATCACGGGCGGGGCAAAATAGCGGATTCTGTCAAGAAAATACAGATTTCCCGAATACCGGAGGAGCCCCCCGCGTTATAGAGATGAACGGGCCGGGGACCTGGCTCTCCGGCCTGCACCACCTGAAAAATCGGGCTGCGCGCTGCCGGGGGTCTCACCCCCTCTCAAGACCCCAACACGTTCCCTCCCTTTGTCGTGCATTGCGAGACTTGCCGGCGCGCCAGCTCCCGCCCCCGTATTTCGGGGGTTCCTGGGGACGGCGGTCGATCGACCGCCGTCCCTTTTTCCGTTCCGGTCCCGCCGCCGCCTCCTCCTCTCCTGCAAATAAGGGAAGGCAGGATGGCTCTCCCCGGTCCACAATTTGTGCGGATGTCGTCCGGACCGCAGGCCTCAGGGGGGCGCACGCAGAATGACTGCCAAACGCGACTGTTACGAAGTTCTCGGGGTGCCAAAGACTGCCACCCCGGAGGAGATCACTCGGGCATTCCGGAAGCTCGCCCGCCGGTTCCACCCGGACGTCAATCCCGGGGACAAAGGGGCCGAGACGAAGTTCAAGGAAATCGCCGAGGCCTACGAGATCCTGAGCGACAAGGACAAGCGCGCCCGGTACGACCGGTTCGGCTACGCGCAGGAGCCCGGATTCCAGCCCGGGTTCGACCCGCGGCAGGGGGGCGGCGGCGCGCAATTCGAATTCACGGGGGACGGCGCCGACGGCTTCGGACAGTTCGAAGACCTCTTCAAGTCGTTCTTCGGCGGCGGCGCGCCGTTCCGGCGGCAGCGCGGAGGCCGCGGCGCGCCCCTGGCCGAAGACGGAGAGGACATCCTCGCCGAGATGGAGATCGAGTTCATGGAGGCGCTGAAGGGGACGAACAAGGCCTTTACCCTCCAGTCCGCGGCCGGCACCGAGACCGTGAGGGTGAAGATTCCGGCGGGGGTGAAGGAGGGGCAGAAGATCCGGCTGGCGGGGAAGGGGCACGCGGGGACGTCGGGCGGGGAGGCGGGGGATCTGTACCTGATCGTCCATGTCCGGCCGCACCCGATCCTCGCGCGCGAGGGGGAGAACCTGCTGCTGGAGTTGCCCGTGACGGTCGGGGAGGCGATGAACGGCGGCCAGATCGAGATCCCGACGCCGTGGGGTGCGGTGAAGATGAAGATCCCGGCGGGGGTCAAGTCCGGGCAGTCGCTTCGCCTCCGCGGGATGGGATCGCCGAGGCCCGGGTCGGACGCGCGGGGGGACCTGATGGTGAAGCTGAAGGTGGTCGTCCCGGACCGTCCGACGCCGGAGGCGCGGGAGGCGGCCCGGGTGATGGACGCCGCGTACTCGGCCGGCGTGAGGGACGGGCTGGTTTTCTGAAGCGGGGGAGGATCCGCGGCCGCGGGCAATCCGGCGGCGCGGTGCCACCTTGGCAGGAGCCGCAGGGCCGCCGCCGGCGCGGATTTTTTCGGCACGTGCTGCAAGCCCCTGGAACGCAGTGACTTGCGGAGCGGATCTCCGGCAGGACGCCGCGGCACACTCTTTGATATTCCCTCTCCCAGACACCGATTCAAAGGAGAGGATCATGGACAGCAAGATGACGAGGTTCGATCCGTTCGCCGGGATGACCCGCTGGGGCGACACACTCGACCAGTTCTTCAGCGACTTCTGGACGAAGGAACAGCCCGCCGCGACCAGGAATCTCCTGTCCCCCGCGATCGACGTCGCCGAGGACAAGGGCGCGCTGACCGTCACCGCGGAACTCCCCGGGCTGGAGAAATCCGACATCCATCTGGAGGTCAAGGACGGCGTCCTCGTCCTCCGCGGGGAAAAGAAGTTCGAGGAGGAGTCGAAAGACAAGAACTTCCACCGCATCGAGCGGCGCTACGGCTCGTTCTACCGCGCCCTCGCGCTTCCGGACACCGTCGACACGGCCAAGGTCGAGGCCGCCTTCAAGAATGGCGTCCTGAAAGTCCGGATGCCGAAACGCGAGGAGTCGAAGCCGAAGCCCATCCAGATCCACGAGTAGCCGGGCGGACTGACCGGAAGACACGCGAGGGGGGACCCCCGGCCGCGCGGCCGGGGGACTCCCCCGCACTTCCCGAGCGCCGGTCGATCTGGCACCATGCCGCCCCCCATGCCCCCCCCCACACCACGGAACTGGTCCGCACCCGAGTCCCGCGACGACCTCGCCCGCATCCTGTCGATCCTCCGCGGCGGCGGCCGCATCGAACCCGGGGATCCGTTTCCCGGCGACCCCGTCGACCTGCGCGGCCTGTCCTTTCCCTCCGCACGCACCCTGCGCAAGACCGGACGGGGGGCCGGCACGGCCGTGGAAGCGTTCAAGGCCAGGTTCGCGGACGTCACCCTCGTCCGCGCCGATCTCTCGGGGGCGTCCCTGTCCGCAAGCGAGTGGACCAACGCCGTCTTCGTCGAGACGCAGTTCCGCGGCACCCGTCTCGACAAGGCCCGGTTCCTGGGCTGCCGTTTCGAACGCTGCCGCTTCGACGCCGCCGACCTTCACTCCGCCTCGTTCTCCCGCGACGGGAACGGCGGGGAAACGCAGATCGAGCGGACGTCGTTCAGGGACGCGGACCTGCGCCGCGTGGAATGGAAGCAGGCGGTGCTGAAGGGGGTGGACCTGACGGGAGCGAAGCTGGAGCGCGCGGAGTTCCAGCAGTCGCTTCTGGAGGGCGTGACCCTGGCCGGCCTGGTCTCGGAGTTCCGGATCATCGGGAGCCGTGAGGAGCCCGACCGGAATGCCCCGAAGATCGACGCGTCCGCCGCCCGGTTGTTCGGACTCCGCGTCGGGCGCGGGGTCTCGCTCGCGGGGGTCGCGCTGCCGGAGGACGGTTCCGTGGCGATCCTGTCCACGGGCGGGCTCCCGCTGTTGAAAGCGGCGTCCGAGAAGGATTTCAAGGAGGCGGAGCCGGTCGTGAAGGCTCTGGAGGAGCAGTTCGGGACGCCGCCGCCCGACGCGCCGCCCGGCGGCGAGACGCGGGGGCAGGCGGTCGTGACGGCGGACTGGGTGAAGGGGCTGACGCGCGGGGTGACGCGGGAGGCGGCGCTGGCGACGGTGAAGCGGATTGCGCGGCTGATGAGGGACGGGATCGGCTGAGCAGCTCCACGCGGAGTCCCCGGTCCCGGAAATGAAAACGCCGGGCCCGGGGGCCCGGCGTCGTTGCTCTGAACGGTGTCCGGCTCCAGCCCGGGGTTTCAGCTCTTCTTCTCGTCCCTCACAGGTTTCACGTCGACGACCGGCTTCTTCTCGCCCCCGAGCCCGGGGACCTTCTTCAGCAGTTCCTTGATGTCCACGCCGGCCAGGCTTTCGACGAGCGGCGGGAGCTGGGCGACGACGTTGATGACGTCCTGCGTCACCTTGCTCGCCCCGAGCCCGTCCCCGCCGGTCGAGATGATCGTGATCTTGTCGGTCTTGCTGAGCGGCTCGCTGACCGCGCGGACCACCTCGGGCAGCTTCTCGATCAGGAGCTGCATCACGGCCGCCTCGTTGTAGTTTGCCCAGGCCGCGGCCTTCTGACGCATCGCCTCGGCCTCGGCTTCTCCCTTGGCCCGGATGACCTCTGCGGCCGCCATGCCGCGGGCGCGTTCCACCTCGGCTTCCGCGAGTCCTTTCGCCTTCTCGACCTCCGCCTCGGCAAGTCCCCGCGCCCGGTCCGCTTCCGCGGCGCCGAACCCGAGCGACTTCTGCGCCTCCGCCTGTCCCTTGGCCTCGGTCATCATCTTGTACTGGCTCGCGTCCGCGATCGTGCGGATCCGGTACTGCTCGGCGTCGGCCGGCTTGCGGATGGTCGCCTCAAGCTCCTTTTCCCGCCGGGCGATTTCCTTGTCCTGGAGGTCGATCTGCCGCTCCTTCTCGACGACCATGACGCGGATCTCCTGCTCCTTCACCAGCTGGGCCGTCTTGAACTTCTGGAGGTCGTACGCGAGGTCGCTTTCCGCCTTGCGTCTTCGCGTCCGCGGCCAGTTTCACCTCGGCTCCCGCCTGGTTCGCGAGCGCCGACTTCTGCGTCGCCTCGGAGTCCGCCTGCGACTGGGCGATCACGGCGTCCCGGCGTACCTGGGCGATGCGCGGCTTTCCGAGGGCCTCCAGGTATCCCTGGTTGTCGCGGATGTCGCGCAGCGTGAAGCTGATGATCTCCAGCCCCATGGACAGCAGGTCGGTCGCCGCGACCCCCTGGACCTCCTGCGCGAATTTCTCCCGGTTCTTGTAGATGTCCTCCACCGTGAGCGTCCCGACGATCGCGCGCAGGTGGCCTTCCAGCGTCTGGAGCGCGACCTCCATGATCTCGGCCCGCGTCTTCGACAGGAACTGCTCCGCCGCCGTCGCGATCGACGCCTCGTCGCTCTTGACCTTCACCTGCGCCACGCCGTCCACCATGACGGGGACGCCGGTCGATGTGTAGACCTCGGGGGTCTTCACGTCGATGGTCATCATCTCAAGCGAGAGATGCTGCGCCTCCTCGAAGACCGGCCAGACGAACGTCGCCCCGCCTTTCACGATCCGGAAGCCGACCGGCTTCGGACCCTGCGCCGTCTGCATCGTCCGCTTCCGCCCGCTCACGATCAGCGCCGCGTTCGGGCCGACCTTCACGTAGCGGCTCGCGAAGATCGCGAATCCCAGGAAGAAGACGACCGTCAGCACGCCCCCCGCGAGGAGCGCGCTCTGGTTCAGGTCCGCCAGCAACAGGGGAGACATGGGTGTTCCCTCCATAGGAATGTGCACGCGCACGGCCGGTCCGCACGTCCAGATCCGGTCACTTCACCGCCACCACCAGCACCGCCCCGTCCCGTTCCACGATCACCACCGTCGCTCCCTGCGGGATGTCCCCCGCGCCGATCGCGCGGGCGGGGGCGGTGAAGCGCGCCCCCCGGGCCTCGTAGCTGATCTTCCCGATCCCGCCGTCGGGGACCGTCACCGTCACGCTCGCCTCCGCCCCGATGACGTCGCTTTCCTTCGCGTGGCTGGTGCTCACGGTCTTCTGCATGATGAGCCCCATCGCCGCGGCGATGGTGAGGCCGAAGACGAGTCCGGCGCCGGACGCGACGGCGAGGGAGAGGGCCGGGTGGTGTCCTTTGAGGAGTTCCTGACCGACGAGGCCGCCCGCCCCGAACGCCGTGAGGAAGACGGCGATGGCGACCGGGGAGAGGAGGGGAAAGTGCATCTGGTGGTCGGCGCCGACATGGCCGGCGTTTCCGCCGACCTCGGGGGCGTCGCCGCCGTCCGCGCCGTGACCGTGGCCGAAGTGGCCGAGGAAGAACGCGATCACGGTGTAGCCGGTGCCGACCGTGAGGGCGAATGTGTAGGCCCAGTTGAGCCAGGTCCAGGACATCGGGTTGCTCCGTTCCTGAGAGGGCGAGGACGCGGGTCTTACCTCAATTCGCGTGCCCGGCCACCGGGGGCGGGACGGCCCAGATTAAAGGGGCTCCCGTGCGCGGATGCACGGGATTGGTGCAGTCCTGACGGGGAGGGGTCAGCGCGCGGGGGGCTTGCGCGGGCGCAGCACGAAGATCAGGACCACGAGCCCCCCGAGCGCGGCGGGCCCGTGCGACAGGCCCGGTCTGGGCCCAATGCAGGTCCGGGGGGAGGTCAACACCGGGGCGAGCGATCCGGGGGTGGCGGTCGTCACGGAAGGAGCCGCTCAGACCGGACCGGCGGAGTCCAGTCCGGTCCCGGGCGGATCGGCGGTTCCGGGAGGGGGCGCTCCTGCTCGAACGCATCCGTGAACCGGAACGCCTTCCGGAGCCCGGCCACGGTGACGATGGAGACCAGCGCCAGCGCCATGAGCACAGGCAGCAGGTCGTACAGGACGGCGCGCCAGTCCACGGACGGCATCGCGAGTTCTTCCATCAGCGCCCTCCTCCCCGGGCGTCGGGCCTCCGGCCCGGGTTCCAGTCCCACCGGAACAGGCAGACCTCGAGGGCCAGGAAGACGAACTCGACCGCGAAGCCGATGATGATCTCCATGCCCGGCCCCGACTCAATTCCCATGCCCGTCCCCGGCGCCGCGGGAACCCCGTTCCGCGGGGTTCGCGGTGCGACCCTGCACGTCCGCGCGCAGTTCCGCCCGACGGGGAGAAGCGCGGCGGGACGGTTCCGGCGCGTGCTAGAATCCGGGGCGTCCAAGGGGGACTCCGGAGACTGTCATCGATGCGATCCGTGCCGCATTTCGCCGCGCTCTGCCTCGCCCTCACCCCCCTTCTGTCCGCCGCCAACCAGTTCGACCGCAAGGGGGTCGTCGATGCGGTGCTGGCGGAGGACCTGAACGGGGACGGGAAGAAGGAACTGATCCTCCAGGCCGGGAGGACGCTTACGATCTACTACTACCGGGAGCCGCGCGGCTATTCGATGGCGGAGGACCGGCGGGCGGAGTTCGTGCTCCCGGAGGAGGTGGGGCTGTACGCCTTCGCGGACGTGGACGGGACGCCGGGGGTGGACCTGGTCGGGCTCACGGGGGACGGGGTCCGTGCCTGGAAGATCGAGGGGACGGTGATCGACCCGAAGGGGATCGTGCTGGTGAGCGGAGCGACGGCGCTCGAGAACACCATCCTGGAGACGCCCCGGACGCGCGCGTTCGCCCCGGACCTGGACGGCGACGGCGACCGGGACCTGATGATTCCCGGGCTCGGGCACTTTGATTTCTACCTGCAGGTCTCCCCCGGGGTTTTCGAGCGGAGACAGCGGATGCCGATCGACGTGGAGGCGACGCTCTCGATGGGCGGCGGGATCTTCCAGAACACGGTCGTCCGGGCGTTGACGTTTCCGCGCACCTGGCTGGCCGACATGGACGGGGACGGGGCGCGCGACTTCGTGCGGTTCGACGGGCCGGTCATGTCCGTGCACCTGCGGGAGAAGGACGGGTTGTTCACCCGCGAACCGTCGAACGTCGTGGACTTCAATGATTTCGTCGAGAGGCGCCGGCGCAGGCGCGACCTGAACGGTTCCTTCTCCGCCGCGTCGCCCGAGCTGGCCGACCTGAACGCGGACGGAAAGTCGGACGTCGTGATCATGCTTCCCGGGAAGGGGAAAGTCGGGATCTTCAGGGGGGGCGGGGACAAGCCATACCAGGACGGGCAGGTCGTGGCGCTGAGCGGCTGGACGTTCCGGAGGGACGGGATCGAGCTCGTGCGCGACCTGAACCGGGACGGGCGGCCGGACCTCGTCGTCCTCAACATCCCCCAGCTCGGAGTCTGGGACATGCTCGAGGTGCTCTTCAAGCAGAAGCTGGAGGTGAAGACCTTCTTCTATCTCGCGCGGGCGGACGGGAGTTTTCCGGTCCACGACCATGAATTCTCGGCGACGGTGCCGCTGATCCTGTCGATCACGCGGGAGAACGTGCGGATCGAGACGCCGTTTCTGATGACGTTCGGGGACACCAACGGGGACGGGCTGGACGACATGATCGTCAAGGACGCCCCGAACCGGCTCGACATCCGGTACGGGCAGTCGTCGGGGGTGTTCGCGAAGGCTGTCGGGAGGCAGATCGAGATTCTCGACTCGCGGGGGATGTCCTCCGAGCCGTCGCTCGTGACGGACCTGAACGGCGACGGCACCGACGACCTGATCCTCCATTCCCATGATTTTGAGCTCGGCATTTCGCGCATCGAGGTCATCCGGATGAAAAAAGAATGAAGCGGGCCCGGATCGCGCAGCTCGCGGCGCTGGCGCTCGCCGTGGTCCTTGTCCCTTTCCCGGCCCGCCGGGTCGAGAGCCAGGGGGCTCCGCAGTCGGTCAAGCCGGTGCAGAACGGCTGCCATCTCTGCCATGCCGAGTACGTGCGCGAGTGGCGCGACTCCCACCACGGGCTCGCGTGGACCGATTCCCTCTACCAGGCCGCGAAGGACAAGCTGCCGAAGGACCAGCAGGCGAAGTGTCTTCCCTGCCACATCCCGAATCCGGTGCAGGTATCGGGGCCCGGGAAGATTCCGGCGGTGCGGACGAAGGCGCAGGACGAGGGGGTGGCGTGCGTCTCCTGCCACCAGATCCCGGTCCACGGCAAGCCGGACGACATCGGGACGATCGTCGGCCCCTACCCGGTGGATCAGATGGCGAAGTCCCACCCGTACAAGCACGACAAGTCGCTCGTCGATTCGATTGCACTCTGTGCGTCGTGCCACGGGATCGACCGGGATCACAACCAGGTGGAGTCGTGGAAGGGGAGCGTTTACGAGAAGGAGAAGGTGCTCTGCCAGCACTGTCACATGCCGGAGGTCAAGCGCGCGATCCACGACAAGCGGGGGGCGATCCCCCGTGAAGGGCGGAAGCACACCTGGCCTGGGGCACGGGATGCGGGGATGCTGAAGAAGGCGGCGACGCTCGACGTGGCGGTCGAGGGAGGGAAGGTCAGGGTCGGCATCACGAACAGCGGCGCGGGGCACAATTTTCCGGGAAGCGGGGAGCGCGAGGTCGTGCTGATCGTGACGGTGACGGGGGCGGACGGGAAGGAGGCGGCGTCGTACCGGGAGGTGTTCGACCTCCGGACGCGCGACAACCGGATCAAGCCGAAGGAGCGGCGCGCGCTGGAATTCGATGCGAAGGCGGCGACGGGGATGGTGAAGGTGCGGCTGCTCTACAAGCTGACGCCGGAGTGGGACGAGGCGAAGGCGGCGGTGGCGGCGGAGCACGAGGCGAAGTTCTGAGCGGCCGGACCTCCGCCGGGCTCTCCCTCGCGTCGCTCTACCCGAGCGCCACCGACACGCTGATCGCGCTGGGCGCGGCGGACCGGGTCGTGGCGCGGACGTCGTACTGTCCGCCCGTCGCGGGGGCGGCGGTGATCGGGGGGACCAAGAATCCGGATCTGACGCAGCTCCGCGCTCTCCGTCCCGGGCTCGTCATCGCCTGCCGCGACGAAAACCGCCGGGAGGATGTCGAGGCGATCGAGGCGTTCGCGCGGGTGCACCTGACGGACCCGAAGACCGTCGCGGACGTCCCGGCACTGATCCGCGACCTCGCGTCCGCCGCTGCCTGCGACCCCGCCGCCGCCGAGCCGCTCGCCACCGCGATCGCCACCC
>JABWAY010000076.1 GCA_013360825.1 Candidatus Brocadiia bacterium
TGCCCGCGGTCGCGGTGCGGCGTGAAGGCGAAGGATGTGCGCCAGGTCGAGTCGCGGGAGATCCGCATCGTGCCCGCGCAGGACTGCGCGACCTCTCCCGCCGGGGAGCAGGAGCCCTCCGAGAAGTAGGCGCGGCGCCGGGCGGACGGTTCCCCGCCCGGGCCGTCGTCAGTTCCTGCGGCTGTTCAGCTTCGCCAGAAGCCTCAGAATCTCCAGGTACAGCCAGACGAGCGTCACCAGCAGCCCGAAGCCTGCGTACCACTCCATGTATTTCGGCGCCCGGCTCTCGACGCCCTTCTCGATGAAATCGAAATCGAGGACGAGGTTCAGGGCGGCGATCACGACGACGAAGAGGCTGAAGCCGATGCCGATCCACCCCGAGCCGTGGATCAGGGGGATCTCGATCCCGAAGAGTCTGAGCACGATGGACACGAGGTAGACCATCATGATCCCGCCGGTTGCGGCGACGATTCCGAGCTTGAAATTCTCCGAGGGCTTCACGATCCCCGTGACGTAGGCCGCCAGGAGGCAGGCGAGCGTGCCGAAGGTCAGTCCCACCGCGTTCCCGACGATCCCCGTTCCCGGGAACCGGAGGTCGTAGATCGCCGAGACCGCCCCGAGGAAGAGGCCCTCCAGGATGGCGTAGAGCGGGGCGGTCACCGGGGACCACTGTTTCCGGAAGACCGTGATCAGCGCGACGATGAATCCGCCGATCATCCCGCCGATCGCCAGCGGGATCGCCATCCGCAGATCCCCGGCCTGCACCTGTTTCCAGGTGAACGTCGAGGCCGTCACGGTGAACAGCAGCAGCAGGCCGGTCTTCACAGCCGTGCCCGTCAACGTCATCGCCGTCGCGTCCCCGGCGGCAAACACCCCGGAAAATGTCTTGTCGTTCAGGGCGGGATTGGCCGTGCGCATCGAAGTCTCCTCGGGAGTCCGCTACTTGCGGTCCTTCTTCTTGAACGGGTCTTCAAGCAGATCCTTCCACTTGTCCTTCACCGCGGGGTCGTCCAGCAGCCCCTTCACGACCCCCTCCAGCGCCTTCTCATAGTCGATCTGGATCTTCGGCGCCGCCACGGTCCCCCGCAGGGGAATTCCGCCGGCGTCGTTCAGGACCTTGACCACCTTCGCCGTCGTCTTCCCCCACCGGGCCTCGGCGTCCCCCGTCACACGGATCGTCTGGTTCAGCGTGCCGTCGAAAGCCGTCTCGCCGGAAATCGTGAAGTCCGCGTCCTTGGCCCCCTGCCAGTTCGACCACTCGTTCAGGACCTTCCCGGCGTCGATCCGGAATTTCTGGTCCATCCCGGAGAACTCGTACCGGGCCGCGCCGGTCAGCTTGAGAGCCCCGTAGAGCTGGCTCAGCATCGGCGAGCCCGCGAGCACGCCGCGCTTGAGGGAGAGAGTTCCCTCTCCCTGAAGCGTCTTCGAGACGGCGGCGGCGTCGAATCCCCGGCCGCGCAGCGAGACATCCCAGCCCATCGCCGCCTCGACCTGCCCTTTCTCGGTCGAGAACAGCCCCGGATTCACGAGCGCCGCCAGCCCGCTGAACCCGTGCGAGTACGCCACGGGCGGGTCGTCCACGCGCGTCCGGAACGTCCACGAGGGGTCCTCCGCGTCGAACGCCACGCCGCCGTCGCAGCTGACGCGGCCGCCGTTCAGGACGAATTCCAGGCGTTTCAGCACCGCCGTCTGCTCGCGGAGCTGGACGAGCCCCGCGATCTGCTTGATGTCCACCGACGGGGACCTGACCCAGGGGGACTCGAGCGACAGGTCGAGGTTGAGTCCGTCCAGCGACGCCCACGCGCGCCCCGGCTCCTCCTCCGCCCGGCGCGCCCGCCGCGCCCCGTCCCAGGTTCCCCTCACCGTGAGGTTGAAAAACCCGGGATGCGGGACGACGTACTCCGTCACCGTCCCGTCGTCCGCCGTCGTCCGGTAGATGAACGGCGCCTGAAGCTCCGCCGTGCCGCTGACCGCCACCTCGTCCAGCGTCGGCCCCTTCAGCGACCAGTTTGTCCGAAGCGTCCCTTTCAGGTTCTGTCCCGACATCGAGGAGGGGAAGAGGGCGGGGAAGCGGGACATTTCGCCGTCGAAGCGGAGGAGCATGTCGATCGGGCCGGCCGGGAGGTCGACCGTCCCGGTGATCTGGATCTCCGCCCCGGCGAACTTCGCGACGCTGCCGGGTTTCAGTTCGAGGCGGCCCGTGGCCTGCCTCCAGGAGATCAGTTCGGTGACGTCCGTGTGAGTGGCGATCTGCGGCGCCTCGCCGCGCGTTCCGTAGCGCAGCGCGGGGATGCGTGCGGTGAGGGTGGCGTCGATGTCGCGGCCGGGGAGCAGCGTGGCCTCGATCCGGCCGTCGACCGGACCGGTGTGCGTGTCGACATCCGGCATCGGAGCCAGGACCCGGCCGATCGCGGCGAGGTCGAAACCCTTCCAGCTCACCGTCGCCCGGCCGGTGATCCCGCCGCGCGGACGGCCGGCATCGAGGGCGAGGAGGGTCGCCTGCGCCTCGATCGTGCCCGCGGGGGCGCCCGGGGCCTCGACCGACGCCGCCACGGCGGCGACGATCTCGTCGGGGGTGGCCCCCGGTTTCGCCTGGACGGTGAGCCCGGTGATGCGCGCCGTCGTGCCGGACGCCTCGTCGACGTAGACGGCGGTGACCTCCCGGAGCGTCACGGTCCCCATCGTCAGGCGGAGGGGTTTCTCCTCCGCCGGCGCGGCGGGGGGCGGGGCCGGCGCCGCGGCGGATGCGGTCTCGATGTCCTGCAGGAGTTCGTCGGTCGAGAGCGTCCCGTCCTTCCGGCGGACGATCCGGACTTCCACGCCGGCCACGTCGCAGGTCCGCAGCACGACGGAGCCGTCGAGGAGGGGGCGGTGCGCGACGTCCAGGGTGAGCGAGCGGATCTTCAGGAGCGGCGTCGTCCCGTCGCGCTCATAGAGGACGAAATTCGAGAGCGTGACCGGCGCCCACCACCCCAGCCCGTGCCCCTGCAGCGTCGCCTTCCGCCCGGTCGCCTCCCGGATCCCGGACTCGATCCGGCGCCGGACCGGCCCCGTCGAGAGCAGCGTGGGGGCGAGCAGCACCAGCAGCCCGAGGACGAGCGGAATCCCCAGCCCGAGACGCAGCAGCCAGCGGCGCTTCTTCTTCGCCGGCGGCGCGGACGCCGCCTCGAGAAGCGCCTCGCGGCCCTCGTCGCGGGCGCCGTCCTCCGGGCGATCCAGGTCCATGCGCCTACTATAGCGGTGAATCCCGGGTTTGTGCGGGGGGATCGGCCCCCCGCCCGCGCTTCCGTTGACACTCCGCCCCGTCCCCGTCACCATCACCCGCCCGACTCCTCATTTGCGAAGGCGAGGTTCCCGTGAAGACAGCGACCCGGTATCTCAATTTCATCGGCGGCAGGTGGGTGGAGGCGGCGTCCGGGCGCTGGTTCGAGAGCCGGAACCCCGCCGATCACGGGGAGGTCGTGGGGGAGGTGGCGAAGTCCGGCGCGGAGGATGTCGACCGGGCGGTGGCGGCGGCGCAGAAGGCGTTCGCCGGCTGGCGGCTGGTGCCGGCGCCGCGCCGGGGGGAGATCCTCGGCCGGGTCGCGGCGATCCTGCGGGAGCGCAAGGAGGAACTGTCGCGCCTGCTGACGCGCGAGATGGGGAAGGTCCTGGAGGAGGCGCGCGGCGACGTGCAGGAGTCGATCGACACCGCCGCCTACGCCGCGGGCGAGGGGGTGCGGCTGATGGGGAAGACCGTCCCGTCCGAGCTCGCCGACAAGTTCGCGATGACGATCCGCGTCCCGGTCGGCGTCTGCGGCCTGATCAGCCCGTGGAACTTCCCGACCGCAATCCCGAGCTGGAAACTCTTCCCCGCCCTCGTCTCAGGCAACACCGTGGTGTTCAAGCCCGCTTCCGACACGCCGATCGTCGCGACGGAGATGGTGAGGATCCTCGAGGAGGCCGGGGTGCCCGCGGGGGTGGTCAACCTGGTCCATGGCGGCGGGGGGGACGTGGGCATGGCGCTCGTCCGGCATCCCGGCGTGGCGCTGATCTCGTTCACCGGGTCGTCCGGCGTCGGCCGGGAGATTGCGGGGGAGTGCGGGAAGGCGCTCAAGCGCTGCTCGCTCGAACTCGGCGGGAAGAACGCCTCGATCGTGATGGACGACGCGGATCTCGAGCTGGCCGTGGACGGCTCGATCTGGGGGGCGTTCGGGACGACGGGCCAGCGGTGCACGGCGACGTCGCGCGTGATCGTCCATTCGAAGGTGAAGGATGTGTACCTGCAGGCGCTGGTGAAGCGTGCGCGCGGGCTGAAGCTCGGGTCGGGTCTGGACGAGTCGGTCAAGGTCGGGCCGCTCATGAACGAGGCGCGGAGGGTGGAGGTGCACTCGCATGTGGAGGCCGGCGTGAAGGCGGGAGCGAAGCTGCTCTGCGGCGGGAGGCCGGCGTCGGGGGCGGGTCTGGCAAACGGCTGGTTCTACGAGCCGACGGTCTTTGACGGCGTGAAGCCTGGGGATGCCCTGGCGCAGGAGGAAATTTTCGGGCCGGTCCTGTCCGTCATCACGGTCGACAGTTTTGACGAGGCGATCGCGGCGCTGAACAATTCGAAGTACGGGCTGTCCGCCTCGATCTACACCCGGGACGTGAACCGGGCGTTCCGGGCGATCCGCGACGTGGAGACCGGGATTCTCTACGTGAATTCCTCGACCATCGGCGCCGAGAACCACCTCCCGTTCGGGGGGCTGAAGGAGACCGGGAACGGGCACCGGGAGGGGGGATGGGCCGCGTACGACATCTACACCGAGATCCGGACGGTCTACGTCGACTACAGCGGAAAGCTGCAGCGGGCGCAGATCGACAACCGCCCGCAGGGCCAGGCAGCGCCACGATGACGTTGTGCCGTTCAGACGACGCGGCAGGACGTTGAGAGACGCGAGGATGGAGGGCACCCGGGCATCGTGGAGCGATTCAGGGGCGGCGGATTCCGGGGCCTCGCAAAGGACACGCCCGGGACTTACCACTTGATGGCGCCGTCGCTCTCCCTATAATGTCGCGCTTCTCAGAGGGGGTTGAATTCAGGTCACGCCATGACACCTGCCTGGCTGGACATCGCGGTCGTCGCGCTCTATTTCACGGTCCTCGGGGGGCTCTGCCTCTGCGGGATGCACCGTTATACGATGGTCTGGCTCTACTGGCGCAACCGGAAGAACACGCCGAAGCCGAAGGGGACGTTCGCGGAGCTGCCGCGGGTGACCGTCCAGCTTCCGATTTTCAACGAGATGTACGTCTGTGAGCGCCTGATCGACGCGGTCTGCGCGCTGGACTACCCGCGGGACCGGATGGAGATCCAGGTCCTGGACGACTCGACCGACGAGACGGTGGAGATTTCGAGGAAGAAGGTGGCCGAGATGCGGGCGCTCGGCCACGACATCACCTGGATCCACCGGACCGACCGGACCGGGTACAAGGCCGGGGCGCTGGCCCACGGGCTCCGCTCCTCCACCGCCGACTTCGTCGCGGTGTTCGACGCGGACTTTCTCCCGAACCCGGACTTCCTGAAGAGCACGGTGCATTTTTTCACCGACCCCGGGATCGGCATGGTGCAGGCGCGCTGGGAGCACATCAACCGCGACGGGTCGTCCCTCACGCAGATCCAGGCGATCATGCTGGACGGGCATTTCGTGGTCGAGCACACCGCGCGGCACCGCGGCGGACGCTTCTTCAATTTCAACGGCACCGCCGGCATCTGGCGCCGCCGGGCGATCGAGGACGGCGGCGGGTGGGAGCACGACACCCTGACCGAGGACCTGGACCTCTCCTACCGCGCGCAGCTCCGGGGCTGGAGATTCGTCTACCTGAAGGATCTCGCGAGCCCGTCGGAACTTCCGGCGGACATCAACGCGTTCAAGACGCAGCAGCACCGGTGGGCCAAGGGCGGCGTGCAGACCGCGCTGAAACTGCTCCCGTCGATCTGGTCGGCGAAGATCCCGTGGTCGGTCAAGTTCGAGGCGACCCACCACCTCGGGAACTACGCCTCGTTCCTCGGCATGGTGCTCATGTGCCTCCTGATCCTCCCCTCCATGATCGCCCGCAGGGATCTCGGATGGCTCCAGTCGATGAAATGGGCCGATGCGATCGTGTTCATGGGCGCATTCGCCTCGGTCCTCGTCTTCTACGGCACCTCCCAGATCGCGCTCGGCGGGAACTGGCTCCGGCGGTTCCTGATGTTCCCGCTCATGCTCGCCGTCGGGGTCGGGATGTGCCTGAACAATGCGAAGGCCGTGCTGGAAGCGCTGATGGGGCACCAGACGGGGTTCGTGAGGACGCCCAAGCACGGGCTCGGCGCCGGCGCGGTCCAGCTCGCGGGCAAAAAGTACCGCGGCCGTTCGAACGTCCTCGCGGTCGTGGAATTCCTCTTCGGCATCTACTTCACCTGCGTCTGCGCGATCGCCGCGCATTTCGAGATGTGGGGTTCGCTCCCGTTCCTGGCGCTCTTCCCCATCGGCTTCTTCTACGTTTCGGGGCTGTCCTTCGCGCAGGCGTTCGGTGCGCGGAAGAAGAACCTGACGGAGACGACGGTGACGGCGGAGAAAGCGGAGCCGGCGGCGGCGCGATAGGGCGCCTGCGGCCGGTCGGTTTCCCCCGGCCGCGCGAATCCCGGATAGAATTCCCGGGTGACGCCTCCTGAGCCGATCGTCTCGCTGCGGGACCTGACCCGCCGCTACGTGATGGGGAACCAGCCGATCGCCGCGCTGGACGGGCTGACGCTCGACATCCCCGCGGGGCAGTTCCTCGGCATCGTCGGGCGGTCCGGCTCCGGGAAGTCCACGCTCCTGAACCTTCTCGGCGGGCTCGATTCGCCCACCGGCGGGACGATCCGCGTGGGCGGCATGGACCTCGCGGGGGCCGGCTCGGACACGCTCGCGCAGTACCGGAGCCGGAAGGTCGGCTTCATCTTCCAGCAGTTCAACCTCGTCCCCTCCATGACCGCCCTCCAGAACGTCGCCCTCCCCCTCGTCTTCGCCGGCGTTCCCCACGCCGAACGGCGCACCCGCGCCCTGGAACTCCTCGGGCGGGTCGGGCTGGCGGCGCGAAGCGGCCACCGCCCGGCGGAACTGTCGGGAGGGGAGCAGCAGCGGGTCGCGATCGCGCGCGCCCTCGTCAACTCCCCGGCGATCCTGCTCGCCGACGAGCCGACCGGAAACCTCGATTCGACCAGCGCGGCCGCGATCGCGGACCTCCTCCGCCAGGCCCACCGCGCCGGACAGACGATCATCCTCGTCACCCACGACCGCGCCATGGCCGAGTCCCTCTGCTCACGGACCGTCGAACTCCGCGACGGACGCCTCATCGCCGACTCCCCCGCCCCGGGGAGCGCCGCGTGAGACTCGCAGACCTCTTCCGCATCGCCCTCGGGAACCTCCTCCGCCAGAAACTCCAGGCCGTCCTCACCGTCATGGGAGTCCTGGTCGGGACCGCCGCCATCGTCCTCATGGTCTCGCTCGGCGTCGGCCTCCAGAAACAGACCATCGAACTCTTCAACGAAGTCGACTTCCTCACCACCGTACGCGTCCTTCCCCAGAAACGGTCGAAGTCGCTCATGACATTCGGACGCCCGCTCGGCCCCGCGACGCGCAAGCTCGACGACACCGTGATCGCCGAGATCCGCGCCCTCCCCGGGGTCCTCACCGCCTACCCGGCCGTCAACGTCTTCACACGCCTCACCATCGAACGGACGGTCGAGGGGAAGAAGAAGCCGCTGATCGGGGGAAGCGTCGAGTACGTGGGGCTTCCGCAGGCGGGGATCGTCCCGCTGTACCGCAATGCGCTCGTCGCCGGGGGGTTCTGGGACGGCGAAACCCCGGCCGAACGGTGCATCGTCGTCCCCGCCGATCTCCTCGCGGAGATGAATCTCGCACCGCCGCTTCCCGGAAAGGAAGCCCCCGGGGAGACGCCCGCGGGGCGTGGCGACCCGCGCTGGAATGCCGTCCTCGGGATGGAGGTGCGTTTCCAGACCGAGGTCACGGTGGCGACGGGGAAGGAACCTGCGGAGGGGGAGGAGGAGGCTCCGGACCCGCCCGCGGCGTCGGACGAGGACGACGGCGAAATGGAGAAGACGGTCACGAAGAAGGTGATCCGGCGGTTCCGCATCGTCGGCATCTATGACTCGACGGACATCGGGATGCCCTGGGCTCCCGCCGTGTTCGTTCCGCTCGAGCAGGGGCTGGAACTGGCCCGGATGCGGACGGCGCGGCAGAACTGGGTCGAGGGGGGGTACCAGGCGATCGTGGTCAAGGCGCGCGACGCCTCCCAGACGGAGGGGATCCGGCGCGCGCTCGACGCGCAGGGGTACGGGACCCTGACCGTGCAGGACATCGTGCAGGTCATCGGCTCGGTCTTCGACGTCCTGAAGGCCGTCCTCGGCGCCGTCGCGTCGATCGGGCTGTTCGTCGCGTTTTTCGGCATCGCCAACACGATGCTCATGGCGATCCTGGAGAGGACGCGCGAAATCGGGGTCATGAAGGCGCTCGGCGCGCGCAACGCGCATGTCCGCCGCCTGTTCGTCGTGGAGGCGGCCGCGATCGGGGTCCTCGGCGGCACGGCGGGGGTCGTCACCGGATGGGGGCTGGGCGCCGCCTTCAACCGGATCGCCCGCGGAATCGTCGCCGGGCAGGGAGGGCCCGAGAACATCAGCCTCTTCAGCGTCACCCCCGCCCTTGCCCTCGCCGCCGCCGGGTTCGCGGTCCTGGTCGCCATCGCCGCCGGTCTGTACCCCGCCTGGCGCGCCGCCCGGCTGCACCCGGTCGATGCGCTCCGGAGTCTCTGACGGCCTCGCGCACCGACCGCGGACCTACTCCATGTGCTCCCGGGTCGAGACCTTCCCGCCCTTCACCTTCGTGCTTCCCTTGTGGCTGATGTGAAACCGCACCGCCGCCTTCACCTCCTCCACCATCGCCGCCCACACCGCCGGGTCCTCCCCGGGGGGCCGGTTCTTCGGCCGGACCATCTCCACCTTGACCGTGCAGGCCTGGTTGCGCAGGAAGGCAAACCCCAGGACGTACGCGATCGGGGCGTGGATGTGGCCCGCGTGGTGGAACGCCGTCCCCGACAGGTGGGCAGACCGTTCGTCCACGTCGACGTACAGGATCCTGGGTTCGGCCATGGCGATGCTCCTGATTTCGGGAGGACCGGATCGTCGGCTTCAGCAGCTTCCGTTTCCCCGGGCCCGGTGGGAAGCGGATTCACGCGGGGTCGGGGAGCCCGCATACCGCAGGCTTGTTCCGGGGGGGGGCGGCAGGATAGGATCTTCCGCCGGGTTGTGGTATGGTGAATCAGATTCACTAATTCAAGAGAGCAGGATGCAGACACCCTCGACGGCTCCGTCCTCGTCCGGCCTGAACCCCCCGATCCCCGACCTCGTCGACGACATCCCGGCCACCGGCCCGGTCGCGCCTCCCCCCTGCATCGCCGACCCGTCCGCGCCCCTCTCCTTTCCTCCCCGCTTCCCCCAGGACCGCGGTTTCTACCGCGAGATGAAGGCGCGGGTTTACCGTTCGTTCCGCGATTCGAAGACGTCGCCGTTCGGGGGCCCGCGGATGGTCCTCAAGACGGTCACGATCCTGCTGTGGTTCGCCGCGTCGTATGCGGCGCTGGTGTTCTTCTCCACCGAGTGGTGGCATGGCGTTCTGGCCTCGATCTCGCTGGGGCTTTCGATCGCGGGGATCGGATTCGCGATCCAGCACGACGCGAACCACGGCGCCTACTCCAGCAATCCCGGCTCGAACCGGCTGCTCTCCCGGACGCTCGACTTCCTGGGCGCCAGTTCGTACGTGTGGGGGTGGAAGCACAACGTGCTGCACCACACCTGGACGAACATCGAGGGAAGCGACAGCGACGTCGAGCTGGGGGTGATCGGGCGGCTGGCGCCCCTGCAGAAGCGGTACTGGTTCCACCGGTTCCAGCAGTACTACCTGTGGCTGGCGTACGGGCTGGTGGCGCCGAAATGGCAGATCTGGGACGACTTCTACAACCTGGCGACGGCACGGATTTCGAAGCACCCGATCGTGCGCGGGGGCTGGGGGACGGTCGTCGGCGTGATCCTCGGCAAGCTGGTGTTCGCGGGGTGGGCGATCGTGATCCCGCTCTGCTACCACCCGTTCTGGCAGGTCGTGGCGTTTTCGGCGCTCACGTGGGGGTTCATGGGGATCGTGCTGAGCGTGGTGTTCCAGCTGGCGCACTGCGTGGAGGAGGCGGAGTTCCAGGATGCCAGGGCGGCGGCGAAAAACCCGGCGCTTCCCTGGGCGGAGCACCAGCTGCGGACGACGGTCGACTTCGCGCAGGGGAACCCGATCCTGACCTGGTACCTGGGGGGCCTGAACTACCAGGTCGAGCACCACCTGTTTCCGCGCATCTGCCACCTGCACTACCCCCGGATCGCCCGGATCGTGCGGGAGACCTGCGCCGAGTTCGGCGTTCCCTACTCCGCGAACCCGGGATTCTTCTCCGCCATCGCCTCCCACTACCGCTGGCTGCGCCGGATGGGCCGGCCGCAGGCCGCTTAGGGCACCCCGGCCCTTGTCCGGGGGTCCGCCGAGGCGATAGAATCGGCCCCGCACGGAACCCCGGAGACCGCGTGCCGGGGCCCGGACGAAGCCGCGCGGGGACCTGGGGAGGATCCAAACTGTGGAAGAGCCGCGCCCGGAGGCCGAACCGGCCACGCCGCCGCCTCCCGCGCCCCCGCCCACCCCCTCTCCCCCGGACCCCCGCGTCGACCGCGTCCTCGACAAGATCAGCATCCTCGAACAGCTCTTCGTCAAGCGCATCAAGGACGACACGGTTCACGCGGCGGCCTACAACGCGCTGTACCAGGACATGTCCAAGTACCGGGACGACGGGTTCAGCGGCGCGCAGAAGCCGATTCTGAAGGGGATGGTGCTGCTGTACGACACGATGAAGCGGTCGCTCGCGGGGTTGACGGACCCGGACGGGCGGCAGGCCGTGGAGCTGCATCTTGAGGAGGTCCTGGAACTGCTCCACCGGCACGACGTGGAGCGGATGCCCGAGGGGACGGCGCGGTACGACCGGACGTTCCAGCAGGTGCTGGGGACGGAACCGGCGTCGGGCCCGGAAGACGACCAGACGGTGGCGCGCGTGGTGAGGGACGGGTTCCGGTGGGGGACGCAGGTGCTGCGTCCGCAGGAAGTCGTGATCCGAGTTCACAAACCCTGAGAGGGAGACGGCCATGGCTGACGAAAAGCCCGCGATGGTGTGCGGAATCGACCTGGGGACGACCAACAGCGCGATCGCGTTCATCGACGAGCACGGCAAGGCGCAGGTGATCCAGAACACGGACAACGAGCGGATCACGCCGTCGGTCGTGCTGTTCGAGGAGGAGGAGGTCATCGTCGGCAAGATCGCGAAGAACTCGGCCGTGGCCGCGCCGGACCGGGTGGTGCAGTTCGTGAAGCGCCACATCGGGGAGGAGGGGTGGGTGAAGACGTTCTTCGGGAAGGAGTACACCCCGGAGACGATTTCGGCGCTGATCCTGAAGCGGATCGTGCAGGACGCGGAGACGGTCTCGGGGCGGAAGGTCGGGAGCGTGGTGATCACGGTCCCGGCGTACTTCAACGAGGTGGAGCGGAAGGCGACGCAGGACGCGGGAACGATCGCGGGCCTGAACGTGGTGAGCATCCTGAACGAGCCGACGGCGGCGGCGCTGGCGTACGGGATGGACAAGCTGGGGGAGAAGCGCCGGGTGCTGGTCTACGACCTGGGGGGCGGGACGTTCGACGTGACGATCATCGAGATCGACGGGGCGAAGATCGACGTCCTGGCGACGGACGGGGAGCGGAGACTGGGCGGGATCGACTGGGACGACGAGATCATCAACATGGTGGCCGAGAAGTTCCAGGCGGAGCACGGGATCGACCCGCGGTCCGACATGGAGGCGTGCCAGGACCTCCGGAACAAGGCGGAGGACGCGAAGATCAGCCTGTCGAAGCTCGACAAGGTGAGGATCCTCTGCCAGTGCCAGGGGAAATCGACGAAGGTGGAGCTGACGCGCGACGACTTCGAGAAACTGACCAAGGGGCTGCTGGGCCAGACGGAGACGTACCTCGGCGTCGTGCTCGAGAAGGCGAAGCTGGCGTGGAAGGACATCGGCACGGTGCTGCTGGTCGGCGGGATGACGCGGATGCCGGCGGTGGTGCAGATGATCGAGCGCGTGACGGCGCTCAAGCCCGAGACGGGGATCAACCCGGACGAGTGCGTCGCGATGGGCGCCGCGTTCTACAACGCCGTGCTGGCGCTTCAGGCCAAGCCGGCGGAGGAGCCGGAGCTGGCGCTCCAGGGGGAGGCGCTCAAGGAGTCGATCGAGGAGGACGTCCTGATCCTGCTCCAGGAGGTCGAGGTCACCAATGTGAACTCGCACTCCCTCGGCATCATCGGCGTGCGCCGGACCGACATGAAGGTCGTCGCGCACAAGATGATCCCGAAAAACACGCCGATTCCGGTCGATGTGACGAAACCGTTCGGGACGGAAAAGCCGAACCAGGTGAGCGTGATGATCAAGGTCGTGGAGGGGGAGAGCGACAACCCCGAGGACTGCACGCAGATCGGGACCTGCGAAATCCGGGACCTCCCGGCCGGGCGCCCCGCGGGATCCCTGATCGACGTCACCTATGCGTACTCCGTCGACGGCCGCCTCCAGGTGATCGCCAAGGACCGCGTCTCCGGCAGGGAGGCGAAGGTCGAGATCGTCCGGACGAGCGGGATGGGCGAAAAGGAGATCGTCGCCGCGCAGAAGGACGTCGTGGACATGGAGGTCGGATAACGGCCCCCGCCGGCCCCCGCACCCATGGCTGAGAACCGCTTCCACGAACTCCTCGGCCTCCCCGAGGAGGTGACGGACCCCGACTACTACCAGCTCCTGGGAGTGGTCCGGACCGAGAAGGACGCGGCCCTCATCGAAACCCGGTTCAAGGAGCGGATGACGCGGGTTCAGCACATCGAGAACCCGCGGCACAAGGAGTTCCTGGAGTTTCTGAAGGGGGAGTTGAAGCGGGCGCGGGGGATCCTGACGGACGAGGCCCGGAGGGCGGCATACGACAGGGAGCTGTCGGAGGAGCGCGTGCAGGAGCTCCGGAAGGTGCTGTCGCACATGCTGGTGGACGGCACGCTGTCGTCGGTCGCGGAGATTTCCGTGATCACGGAGGGGCAGAACCTCGGGCTGGAGGGGACGTTCATCCGGCAGGTGGTGGACGAGGAGTTGAAGCGTGCGGGGGCGCGGCGCGTCTCGGCGAACACGAACGGGCAGGAGCAGCAGGCGGCGCTGAACCGCAAGGCGCAGGAGGTGGCGCGGCAGGAGCAGCAGGCCCGCATGGCCGCGCGGATCGCCGAGCAGCGCGCCCGGATGGCGGAGAGCCAGATGAAGGCGGCGGAAGTGCAGGTGCAGGCGGTGGCGGCGAAGGCGCGCGAGCTGCACAACCGGGCCAAGATCGCCGAGACGGACCGGCGCAAGGCCGAGCAGCAGGTGCAGGCGGTGGCGCGGAAGGCCCGGGACGCCGAGGCGATCGCGCGCAAGGCGGTGACGCGGGAGCACCTGGCGGCGGCGAAGGTGCAGATGTCGGAGCAGGAGCGGAAGAAGCTGGAGGAGCGGTTCGCGGAGGCCGAGGGGAAGATGCAGGCCTTCGCGGAGGCGGCGCGGGAGGAGGCGGAGGCGCTGCGCGAGCACGGGCTGAAATGGAACCGGCTGGCGCTCTGCTACGCGTCGCTGTGCGCGGCGCTGGTGGCGGGGGCGGCGCTTCCGTCGATGGCGCCGGGTGCGGCGGAGTCCGTGCGGACACGGCT
>JABWAY010000445.1 GCA_013360825.1 Candidatus Brocadiia bacterium
GCGCTCCCCCCGGAAACGACACAAGCCACGGGGTCACCGTGGCTTGCGCGGACGAGGGCGACGGGGGTCGAACCCGCAACCTTCGGATCGACAATCCGATGCTCTAACCAATTGAGCTACGCCCCCCAGACAGCGGGAGGGGAATGATAGAGAGGGGGGTGGGGGGAGTCAAATGGAAAGCGCCCTTCAGCCTGCGACGACACCCGCGGCGCACTCTGGCGGCAAACCCCTCGACCAAACGCGCCTTTTCGGCGATACTGCCGGGTCCCCCATGCCACGCTGCGTCATCGTTCAGTCGGACCGCTCCGTCCTCCTCGAGGTCGACGTCCCGGGTTTCGAGGAGGCCCGCGATGCGCTCGCCCGGTTCGCGGAGCTGGAGAAATCTCCCGAGCACGTCCACACCTACCGCATTTCCCCGCTCTCGCTCTGGAACGCCGCTTCGTCCGGCCTCCGCGCCGACGACGTGCTGGCGGCGCTGGCGGCGCATGCGAAGTATGAAGTCCCGCAGAACGTGCGGGCCGATGTGCGGGAGCAGATGGCGCGGTTCGGGCGGCTGAGGCTCGAGGCGGCGCCCGGCGGGGGGTTTGTGCTCCGGGGCGAGGACGAGCTCCTGGTGGAGCAGGTCTGGCGGAACATCAAGATCCGGCCGCTGCTCGGCCCGAGGCTCGGGGCGCGGGAAATCCGGATCGACGGCGCTCAGCGCGGCCCGGTGAAGCAGGCGCTGCTGAAGATCGGGTGGCCGGTGGAGGACCTCGCGGGGTATGTGGACGGCGACCCGCTGGAGGTGATCGTCCGGGAGAGCCGGAAGGCGGGGGGGACGTGGGGGCTGCGGGAGTACCAGAAGCAGTCGGCGGACGCGTTCTGGGCGGGGGGGGCGACGCGCGGGGGAAGCGGCGTGGTGGTGCTTCCGTGCGGCGCGGGGAAGACGATGGTGGGGATTGCGGCGATGGAGCGGGTGCAGGCGCGGACGCTGATCCTCTGCACGAACGTCGTCGCGGCGCGGCAGTGGCGGGACGAGCTGCTGGACAAGACCTCGCTGACGGCGGAGCAGGTCGGGGAGTACACGGGGCAGGTGAAGGATGTGAAGCCCGTGACGATCGCGACGTACCAGATCCTGACGTGGCGGAAGAAGAAGACGGATCCGTTCCTGCACTTTGAGCTGTTCAACCGCGCGAACTGGGGGCTGATCCTGTACGACGAGGTGCACCTGCTCCCGGCGCCGGTCTTCCGGGTGACGGCGGAGATTCAGGCGCGGCGGCGGCTGGGGCTGACCGCGACGCTCGTGCGCGAGGACGGGCGCGAGGGGGACGTGTTCAGCCTGATCGGGCCGAAGAAGTACGACGTGCCGTGGCGCGTGCTGGAGAAGCAGGGGTGGATCGCGACGGCGCTCTGCCGGGAGGTGCGGGTCGACCTCGCCCCCGCCGAGCGGCTCCGGTATGCGTCGGGGGGCGAGCGCGAGCAGTTCCGGATCGCGAGCGAAAACCCGGCGAAGACGGAGGTGGTGCGCGACCTGCTCGGGCGGCACGCGGGGGACCGCGTCCTCCTGATCGGCCAGTACCTCGACCAGGTCGAGTCGATGGCTGAGACGTTCGGGACGAAGGCGATCACGGGGCAGACGCCGGTCCGCGAGCGGGAGACGGTCTACGGGGAGTTCCGGGAGGGAAAGCGTAAACTCCTCGTCCTCTCCAAAGTCGGCAACTTCTCGCTCGACCTCCCCGACGCGAACGTCCTGATCCAGGTCAGCGGCACATTCGGCTCGCGGCAGGAGGAGGCGCAGCGGCTCGGCCGGGTGCTGCGGCCGAAGTCGGACAAGTCGCAGGCGAGTTTCTACTCGCTCGTGACGCGGGCGACGCGCGAGGAGGATTTCGCGCACAAGCGTCAGCTCTTCCTGACGGAGCAGGGGTACCGGTACGAGGTGATGGAAGCGGCGGCGGCGGGGGGTGTGCGGTGAAGGCGCGGAAGAAGCAGTCGTGGAGCCAGCTGCCGCACCCGGGGCCGCACCCGTCGAGGACGTGGACGCTCCGGGAGATTTTCGAGGAGACCGGGGACGGGACGCTGCTGCTGATCTCGCAGGGGCGGCTGGCGCCGCGCCCGACGCCGCGGACGCGGGAGCAGCTGGCGGGGGAACTGGCGGACCTGCTGGTTCACGCGGAGGTCTTCAAGCGGACGTGGTGGGAGCTCGCTCCGGAGCTGCGGGATGTCCTCTGGCGTCTTCTCGAGCCGCTCTACCGGCTGGCGGGGTACGCGCGGGTGGAAGAGATGCCGTCGATGCCGACGGCGCAGGAGCTGGCCGGGCTGGAGCACGCCGGGCTGCTCTTCCCCATGCCCTCCGCGGTCCGGCCGAAGGTGCTGGCGTTCCCCTACGAGTACTTCTTCATGCCCGACATGCCCGGGACCGGGCCGCGCTCGCTCTGCCAGGGGCTCCGGCACTACTCCGACAGCGGCGCGCGGGTCCTCTCGGGGGAACTCGGCCTGCGCGAGGCCCTTCCCAGAGCCGCCGGGCTGGCGCAGCTGCACCGGCGGCTGATCGAGGCGGCC
>JABWAY010000446.1 GCA_013360825.1 Candidatus Brocadiia bacterium
CGGCGGCGGAGATGGCGCTGGCCGGCGGCCTCGGGTGCGAGATCGACCTCGACGTGCTTCCGGCCCCCGCGGACCTGCCGGTGGACGCCCGCCTGTTCGCGGAGTCGTGCACCCGGTTCCTGGTCGAGGTCGAGCCGGGACAGGAGGCGGCATTCGCCGACGCGATGAAACCGCACCCCGCGGCGCGCGTGGGCCGCGTCGGGGGCGGAGTCGTCCGCTTCCTCACCGCAGGGCGCGCCGCCGCGGAGATCGGCGTGGCGGAGGCGCACCGCGCCTGGTCGGCTCCGCTGGCGTGGTGAGCGGGCCGGGCGACGCAGGGTGTAGACTGGGGGCCTGAACCATGCCTCCCACGCGATCCCAGCGTCCCCTCGGACAGATCAGCTGCGCGCTCTGCTGCGTGGACACGCGCCCGGGCGTCGACGCCCTGCGGCTGAAATCGTTCAGCCCGGGAAGCGGGCGTCAGGCGTGGGCGAGCGACTGGGTGCACTGGGCCTGTCTGTTGAAGACGCCGAGCCTGCGGGAGGCGCACGCGGGACACCATGTGGACGGCGCGATTCTGTGGTCCGAGACGGTGGCGACGGAGACGGGATGCGCCTGGACGGACGAACGTGTGGCGCTTCTCGTATCGCGGCAACCTCCGCTCGTGCATGTCTTCGACCGATTCACGGGATACGAGGTCATGATCCCGTTTGACCGGTGGGCGAAGCCGCCGGAGCTGGACCGGGTGGACGGGCTCTGCCCCGAGGCGTCGGAGTCGCTCCTGGATTCCCATCGCCATGCGATCCGGCTGTTTCCGGATCCCCGTGTTCTGCTGACGCGCGTGGACTGGAAGCCCCGGGAGGAGCGTCGGAGGAAGGCGTCTGCGGCGCGCAAGAGCACGGCGCCGCGGGTGGCGCCGTCCGGCCGCGCTGAGGATGCCGGGTGGATCCAGGTCCAGCCGGAGCCGGAGCTGACCCGTCCCTGCCCGCGCTGCCGGAAGAACGCGCGGCGGATTCTCGACCCGGAGACGGGGGCGCCGGTCTACCTCTGCAGCGCGTGCGGGATTTCGTTCGAGGTCGGAGGGGCCTGATTCCGGGGGAGTCCGGGCCTCCCGCGACGCGCGGACCGGATCCCCGCCCCGCCCGCCGGATCCGGATTCCCCTTGCCGCGCCCTGCCGAACCTGAGAATCTTTTCCGACCCAGGGGCGGCGCGTCGCCGCCCCGCCGCATTTTCAGGGAGCAGAAGGAGAGGACGTCATGTCGCCACGGAACGTGATCATCGTCGGCTCGACCGGGGCGGTCGGGCAGGAACTGCTCCGGATTCTCGAACAGCGCGAGTTCCCGCTGAAGAATCTGAAGCTGACGGCGAGCGCGAAGTCCCGCGGCAGGACGGTGAAATTCCGGGGAGAGACGCTGAAGGTCGAGGAACTCAAGGCCGACTCGTTCGCCGGCCAGGACATCGGCCTGTTCTCAGCCGGCGGCGCGGTCTCGAAGGAGTTCGCGCCCGTCGCCGTGAAGGCCGGGTGCGTGGTCGTGGACAATACGAGCGCCTGGAGGATGGACCCGGATGTCCCGCTCGTCGTTCCCGAGGTGAACGCGAAGGCGATCGCCGGGCACAGGGGAATCATCGCGAACCCGAACTGCAGCACCATCGGGCTCGTCGTCGTCCTGAAGCCGCTTCATGACAAGGCCCGCTGCCGCCGCTGCGTCGTCACGACCTTCCAGAGCGTCTCCGGCGCCGGCGCGCGCGCGCTGGAGGAGATGATCGAGGAATCGAAGGCGGTGCTCGCCGGGAAGGAATACCGGCGGACGATCTTTCCGCACCCGATCGCGTTCAACTGCATCCCGCAGATCGGGCAGAAGAAGGAGACGTTCCAGCCCTCGGGATACACGGACGAGGAGACGAAGATGATCCAGGAGACGAAGAAGATCCTGGAGGACGACACCGTCAGGGTGGCTCCGACCTGCGTCCGCGTCCCCGTGATGCGCTGTCACAGCGAAAGCGTGAACCTCGAGTTCTCCAAGCCGATCTCCGCCGACCGCGCCCGCGAGATCCTGCGGTCCGCCCCCGGCGTCAGGGTGGTGGACGACCCTTCGAAGATGGAGTACCCGCTGGCCACGATGGTGGCGGGAAAGGACGAGAGCTTCGTCGGCAGGATCCGCCAGGATCCGACCGTCGAGTACGGACTCCACCTCTGGATCGTCAGCGACAACATCCGCAAGGGCGCCGCGCTCAACGCCGTCCAGATCGCGGAACTGCTCTAGGCGTGGCCCGTCCGCACATCCGGCCGGGCGGGATGGCGGCGGCGGCCGTCTGGCTGGCCATGGAACTGGGCGGCGACGACCTGCCGGCGCTGATCGAGACCTACCGGGCGCGCGAGCAGCGCTGGGAGGAATGGCAGCGCTGTGCCGCGGAGGCTGACTTTTGAATGCTTAGGCTGCTGTTCCTCTTGCTCCTCGCGATGACGGCCGCGCAGGCTGCCGGGCCGCCGGCGCTCACCATCCACTATTTCCGCGCCGACGGCTGCCCGCACTGCGAGGACGCCGGCGCCTTCTT
>JABWAY010000447.1 GCA_013360825.1 Candidatus Brocadiia bacterium
GGCGCTCGGGTCGGATCTCCGTGCGGTGACGGCCGCGATCGGCGCGGCGCGGCGGGGGCAGTCGGCGCGGCGGCGGGCGGGAGCGATCGCGTTTCTCTTTCATGTGGCGGCGGTCCCGGTTGCCGCGGCGGGACTGTTGAATCCATTGACGGCGGTGGGGATTGGGATGGCCTGCGGGCTGGTGATGATCGGGATCGGGCTCAGGGCTGGCGGGAGTTGACATGCCCACGAGGAATTCGCCGCAAGTCTTTGCAACTGCCTGAGATCGGCGGATGGAGAAGTAACTTGACTATTCTGATCAACATAACTAAGTTGCTCGTCTGAGCCCCCGAACCCCCTGACCCCGGATCCCCCATATGCACACCACAGGCTTCACCCTCTGGTTCACCGGACTCTCCGGCTCCGGCAAGTCCACCCTCGCCGCTCGCCTCCTCACTCACTTCCGCTCCGCCGGCTACCCCGTCGAACTGCTCGACGGCGACGAGGTCCGCACCCACCTCAGCAAAGACCTCGGCTTCTCCCGCGAAGACCGCGACACGAACGTCCGCCGCATCGGCTGGGTCGCCAAACTCCTCTCCCGCAACGGAGTCATCGCCCTCACCGCCGCCATCTCCCCATACCTCGAAACCCGGGAAGAAGTCCGCCGGTCGATCGGCAACTTCGTCGAAATCTTCACGGACTGCCCCCTCGCAACCCTCGCCGGGCGCGACGTCAAGGGCCTGTACCGCAAGGCCATGGCCGGCGAAATCCCGAACTTCACCGGCGTCAGCGATCCGTACGAGCCCCCGCCCCACCCGGACATCACCGTCCGGACCGACCGCGAAACGGTCGAGGAATCGCTCGCGAAAATCCTCACCTGGCTGGACGCCCGCGGCTGGATCCGAAAGGAGGGCGCGTGCCCGAACCCTCCATAGACCTCCACGCCCACACCACCGCAAGCGACGGCTCACTTCGGCCCGCCGAACTCGTCCGGCAGGCCGCCGCGGACGGACTGTCCGCGCTGGCGGTGACGGATCACGACACGGCAGAGGGGCTCGAGGAGGCGCGGGACGAGGCGCGGCGCACGGGGATCGAACTCGTGAACGGGATCGAGATCTCGGTCCACTGGGAGGCGGGAACGTTCCACCTCCTCGGTTACCTCTTCGAGGAAACGCCGGCGCTGCGCGCCGGGCTGCAGGAGCTCCAGGGACTGCGGCGGGAACGGAACGCGCGGATGATCGCGAAGCTGAACGAGCTCGGCTACCGGCTCACCGAGGAGGAGGTCGCCGCGGAGGGAGGAGGCGGCCAGATCGGCCGGCTCCACATCGCGCGCGCGCTTCTCCGCCGCGGCGCGGTTTCGACGGTGGAGGAGGCGTTCGGGCGGCTCCTCCGCCGGGGACGTCCGGCATTCGTCATGGTGGACCGGCTCGGCGCGGCGGAGGCGATCCGGATGATCCGAAGCGCGGGAGGGGTCGCCGTCGTCGCCCACCCCTTCCAGCTCCGGCTCGGCGAGGACGCGCTGGACGGCGCCGTGGCGGAATGGACCGCGCTGGGCCTCGGCGGGATCGAAGTCCAGCACTCGTCTCACGACGCGGGGCAGGTCGCATTTCTCTCCGCGCTCGCGGGGAGGCACAACCTCGCCGCGACCGGGGGGTCGGACTTCCACGGGGAGAACAAGCCCGGGATCCCGCTCGGCCGCGCCGGTGAGGGCGCGCGGATTCCCCTGTCCCGTCTCGAAGACCTGCGGGCGAAGCGCCCGCGCGGCAATCCGGAGGCTCCGTGAACACGACGCCCGCGATCGAGGACCTGGCCGCCGTTTCCCGCTCACTCGGAGGACGCTCCCCCGCGGAGATCCTGGACTGGGCCACGCGGCGGTATTCCCCCGGCCTGACGATGGCGACCGCCATGGGCGCCGAGGGGTGCTGCCTGGTGGCGATGCTCGCCTCGATCGGGCGTCCGGTCCGCGTGTTCAACATCGACACCGACTACCAGTTCGAGGAGACGCTGGAGACGAAGGCGCGGCTCGAGGAGAAGTACGGGATCACCATCGAGCGGGTCCACGCGTCGCTCACGCGGGAGGAGATCGAGGCGATCCATGGTCCGGATCTCTGGAAGCGCGATCCCGTGGCCTGCTGCCGGATCCGCAAGGTCGAGCCCCTGCGGGAGACGGTTGCCGGCGCCGCCGCCTGGATCAGCGCGATCCGTCGGGATCAGACTCCTGACCGGGCGAAGGCGGAGATCGTCGAGTGGGACGCGAAATTCGGCCTCGTGAAGATCAACCCGCTGCTGGCGTGGACCTGGAAGGACGTGTGGAGCTACATCCACACCCACGACGTTCCCTTCAACCCCCTCCACGAGCGCGGTTATCCCTCGATCGGGTGCCGGCCGTGCACGAAGCCGCCGGCGGAGGGCGCGGATCCCCGTTCGGGGCGGTGGAACGGGGAGCGGACGGAGTGCGGGCTGCACGCCCGGGGGTGAGCCCGGCCGGCCGGTCAGCCGCGTTCCTCCAGCACGGCCCAGCCGAACTCCGGCATGGGG
>JABWAY010000077.1 GCA_013360825.1 Candidatus Brocadiia bacterium
CGGGCGACCTCCTGGAGGTCGTCCGCGGCGCCGTCCGCGTCCGGACAGGGGAGGGGGCGCTGGACCTCCTCCGCGTCCAGCCCGAGTCCCGCCGCGAACTGTCCGCCGACGAGTTCGCCAACGGATTCCGCCTCCGTGACGGCACCTGGCGCCTCGAGACCCCGCGCTGACCCCCCGCCGCAAGCTGCCGCCCGCCGGGCGTCGATAAAGTCCGGGTGCCACCCGAATCCCCACAGGATCCCCCCGGGACCCGTGCTCCCGCCCACCCGCCGCACGGCGTCCTCTCCGCCGCGCGCGTCGTCTCGGCCTGCATCCTCCTCTCCAGGATCCTCGGCCTCGTCCGCGACGTCTGCCTCGCCTCCCTCTTCGGCGGCGGTATCGTCAACGACGCCTTCGTCCTCGCCACCCTCGTCCCCAACCTCTTCCGCCGCTTCTTCGGCGAGGGCGCCCTCACCGCCGCCTTCATCCCCACCTACTCGCAGATCCTGACGAACAGGCCGAGGGAGGAAGCGGACCGGTTCGCGCGTTCGGCGATGACCTGGCTGGCGCTCGCGCTCGGCCTGCTCTCCGGGGCCGGGATGGCGATCGCCGGCGTCCTGTCACGGACGCTGGCCGACGAGAAAGGCCGGCTCGTCGCCGACCTCCTGGTCGTCCTGCTCCCGTACATGCCGCTGGTCTGCCTCGTCGCCCTCGTGACCGGCATCCTCAACGTCCACCGGCATTTCCTCCTCCCCGCCCTCGCCTCGAGCATCCTGAACCTTTTCGAAATCGCGGCGTTCTTCGTCGTCGGCTGGTTTGCGGCGACGCAGAAGGGGCAGGCCTCGGTCATCGCCTGGTCGATCACGCTCGCCGGGCTCGGCCAGCTCCTCCTCCAGCTGCCCGCCCTGCGGACCTTCAAGGTCCCGGTCGCCCCGCTCCTGCGCTGGGAGCCCGGGGTCCGGCAGGTCCTGGCCGGAATGGCGCCGATGACGTTCGGGATCGCCGTGATCCAGGTCAACGTCCTGGTCGACAACGCCATTGCCGAGGCGATGATCCCGGGGGACGGCGCCGTGTCGGCCCTCTACTACGCCAACCGGCTGTTCAATTTCCCGCTCGCCCTGATCGGGATCGCGATCGCGCAGGCGGCGTTCCCTGAGTTCAGCGAGGCGTTCGCGCGGGGGAAGAAGGACGAACTGGCGGCGTCGCTCTCCCGGGCGTGCCGGATGGTGCTGTTCCTGGCGGTCCCGGCCGCGGCCGGGCTGATCGTGATGGCCCGGCCCGTCATCCGCCTCTTCTTCGAGCACGGTTCCTTCACCCCCGTCATGACCGAGCGGTCCGGCGCGGTCCTGGCGTTCTACGGCGCCGGAGTCTGGGCCGCCTGCCTCCAGCACGTCGTCGTGCGCGCCTTCTTCGCAGCCCGGGACCTCCGCACCCCCGCCATCCTGGGCGGACTCACCGTCTGCGCCAACGCCGCGCTGAATCTCGTTCTGGTCCGGTCGATGCAGGAAGCGGGGCTAGCGCTGGCGACGTCGATCACCGCAACGCTTCAGCTCATCGTCCTCGCGGTCCTGCTCCGCCGCCGCCTCCCGGAGATGTCCTGGGCCCCGGTGCTGCGGATCCTGCCGGTTTCGCTTGCGGCCGCGGGGGCGATGGCCGCAGCGTGCTGGGGGCTCCTCCGGGTTCTCCCGCCCCACCGTGCGGTGCAGGCCCTGGTTCCGGTCGCCGCCGGGGCCGCCCTCTATTTTCTGGTCGCGCGCCTCCTCCGCGTTCCCGAGGCCCGCGACATCCTCGCCTTCCGCCGCAGGAGATCCTCATGACCCTCCGGGACTTCCAGGACCTGATCGAGGCCCAGTACGGCCGCAAGGACACCCGCCGCGGCATCGAGCGAACCTTCCTGTGGTTCGTCGAGGAGGTCGGCGAGCTGGCGGAGGCCATTCGCCGGGGGACGAAGGCGGAGCGGGAGGAAGAGTTCGCGGACGTCCTCGCCTGGCTGTCGACGATGGCCTCCATGTCGGGGATCGACCTCGAGACCGCCGCCCGCGCCAAGTACGGGCGGGGGTGCCCCCGGTGCCGCGCCACCCCGTGCCGGTGCGCGGAGCCGCCCAGCGCGGACCGGCGGCGGGGAGGGGGGAAACGACCGAAGCGCGCGTAGGGGACTCGCGCGCTTCGTCGGTCTCCGGCGGCCTCAACCGTCGTCCCGGCGGGTTGGGAGGGAGAGAGCCGCTGGGGGGCCGCCGGCTGCAATGTCCTGTTCGGGCCGGGGCGCGCCCTGTGAGGCGGCGCTCCCCGGCCCTGGTCGTTTCAGCCGGTACCTGCCGGCGGGGTCGGGAACCCGTGACCGCCCGCGCCGGCCCGGCTGACCGTGTTCACATGGCGATGCTGTTCGGGGCGTAGTGCTCGATGATGAGGCCGACGATCATCCGTTTCTGGTCGGTGTCGAGGTTGACGAAGCGGCAGGAGACGTTGTAGTCGAAGCGTGAGCCGGCGAGGGCCTGGACGTCGGTGGCGTTGGCCTCGACGATGGTCGAGTAGTCGCGGCCGCAGATGGCGGCGGCGAACTTTCGGCCGAGGAGGGCGCCGGCGAGGTCGATCCGGGTGGCGGGGGAGGATTCCCGGGCGCAGAGCGCGGCGGTGAAACCGAGGGGGGAGATGGAGCGGATGTACCCCTCGAATTCGGTGCGCCCGTTCTGGCAGAGCCAGATCGAGGCCTGCTTCAGGATGAGGACGGTGGAGTCGTTGGGCTTGCTCATCGCGGTATCCCCCTGGGAGTCTTCACAGATGTTACCGCGTAGGATGAAGTGTGTCAATAGCATAAAACGCATAAAATTCTGGACGCTGATAAGGAATCCGAAACGCTTCCGTGCAGGGGTGCACGCCCTTGCCCCGGGACCCCGCCGCGCTCCTACCCCTCCGCGACGTCCTTGAACTCCGGGTCCTCCCAGTAGTCCTTGAACGCCTTCTCGTTCAGCGCTTCATCCTTGAACTCCGGGTCGAACTGGATCGTCCGCTTCAGCGTCTCCAGCATCTTCTCCTTCTTCTTCTGCATCGCATACACCGTCGCCACCTGGTACAGCACCCCGGGATTGTCCGGCGACAGCGACAGCGCCTTCCCGTACGCCTCCTCGCTCTCGTCGAAACGCAGCAGGTCGCGCATGATCGTCCCGTAATTGTTCCACGCGATGTAGTGGTCGGGCTTCAGCAGCAGCAGCTTCTTGTAGACCCGCACCGCATCCTGCAGCTTCCCGCTGATGTAGAAGAAACTCGCCTCCAGGAACAGCGTGTGCGCCTCGACATCCGCAATGAACCGCTGCTGCCGGCTGGTCAGCTCCTTCAGCATCGACTCCTTGTGCTCCTCGCTCACCCGGCGGATCCGCCCGTCGATCTCCTCCTTCAGCTCCTTGAACGTCTGCTCCAGCTCCTTCTCCGCCTTCTCCCGCAGCTGCATCGTCACCTCGCGCATCCGGTGCTCGATGTTCTGCTCGATCATGTCCCCGTACCGCTCGATCTCGCTCTCGTTCTCGTCCTTCAGCTTCGAGAAAAACATCATCAACTCGCCCTTCTTCGCGTCCAGCCCCTCCAGGATCCCGCCGGACTTCTTCTGGACCTCGTTCCCCTCCGCCACGAGCTGCTCGGCCTGCCGCATCAGCTCCTTCAGCGCCTTGTTCCGGTTGGACGCCGTCCCGACGAAATACAGAATCGCGGCGCAGACGCCCGCGAAGGCGAGGATGTTGAACACGATCGAGATCGTCAGGAACTTCTGGTAGTCGTTCAGCACCCGCCGCGCGGAGAGCGAGATCGTCTTCTCGAAGCGCCCCCCCTTCTCGTCGAACCACTTCTTCCAGGCCGCGGGATCGTCCCCGATCTCCTCGCCGGTCGTGACCCGGAGCGCGTTGTAGATCTCCGGCTTGACCATGTCGTTCGTCTCGTCCTGCGCGGCCAGGACCAGCGCCTCGACGCTCTCGGGGATCTTGTACTTCGCCAGGATCCTCGCGGCGCCGCTTCGAACCAGCGGGTCCTTGTCGCGGAGGGAGTGGACCAGCGCGACGGCGGTGTCGGTGTCGGTGGTCTGGGCGGCGGCGGGAAGGGGGGCCGCGAGCGGGGCGAGCAGGACGAGGAGGCCGAGGAGGAGTCTCATGGGGCGGGATTATAGGGAAGGTCGCGCCGCGGGGGAACGGTGTTTCCCTTAGGTTAGGGGCGGGTGCGAGGGAGTTGTTGTTGTGGCCGGGGGTCTGGCACAATGCGCCGCCATGAGCAACCCGAACCCTCCGTCCCGTCGCGGTCCCGGGGGCCGCGTTCCCGGCCGTCCGCCCGCCCCGCCTCCCGGACGTCCCGCGGGGGGCCGTCCGTCCACGGTCCGCGGGGGAGTGCCGCGCGCGCCGCAGGCTCCCCAGGGCGAGGGGGGGCCGGAGGCCGGTCCCGGGGGGGTGGACAAGCGGATCCTCTGGGCGGCCGGGGGCGCGGCGGTGCTGATCCTGGTGGTGGTGGTGGCGCTGAACATGGGGAAGGGGAAGCCGCCGCCGGCGAAGAAGTCCGCGGACGGGGAGGCGACGGCGTCGGGGGTGATCCGGTTCCCGAGCGTGGACACACCGGAGGGGCGCGAGGAAATCCGGAAGATGTTCGAGCAGCTCGACTACACGCGCTGCCGGAAGTACATCAGCGCGATTTCGAAGGTGACGGCGGCGAAGATCCCGGACATTCTGGTCCCGTACCTGATGCGGCTGGATGCGGGGGCGGGGTTTACGGAGGCCTACTCGCTCGCCCGTCTTCTGGAGGACGCGAACGATCCGCGGGTGGTCGGGAAGATCATCGACCTCGGGCTGCAGAAGAAGGACGCGATGTCGCTTCTGCGCACATACGGCGCCGCGGGCTCGGAGATCGTGATTGCGCGGGCGACGGAGGCGGCGAAGGCCGGGGCGGACCTGGCGCCGTACGAGGCGATGCTGACCGAGTGTCTGCACAAGGAGGGCGCGGCCGGTCCGCTCCGGCAGACGGCTGAGAGCGGGGAGATCGCGGCGGTGGCCTGGATCTGCGGCGATGCGCTGAGCCGGAACAAGCTGCCGATTTCGGAGGCGCGCGTGAGGGCCTGGCTCGCGGAGGCGGAGCCGAGGGCGGTCATGAGCGGCATCCGGCAGGCTTCGGTCCAGACGTCGATGGACCGGGACGCGGCGATCCTGCCGTTCACCACGCCGGAGACGTCGATTGAGGTCCGCCGGGTGGTTCTCGAAGTGGCCGGGCCGGATGCGACGCTTTCGAAGCAGCTGATCGGAAACCTGATCCAGATCGACGACCTCGAGTCGTTCGAGGACGTGTGCGCGAAGCTGGTGGAGTGTCGGCGGCGGGATTTTGCGCCGGAACTTCAGGCGGTTTCGGACGCGCGGACGGGGAGTGCGATCGGGCGGCGGGCCGGGAACACGGCGCAGCAGCTCAGCGGGTCGGCGGGGACGCGGTAAGGCGGGGGGCCCGGGAGGGGCCGACCCGTGCGGGCGGGTTGAGGGAGACAAATCCTCATTTTTTGGAAAATTTCAGGAACTGGAGCCCTCCGGCGTCGTCCTATCCTGTGGCGGGAGCGCCCGATCGCCCGTCGTGTAAACCGACACCCCGCCCGGGGATGCCCCCCGGGCTCACAGGGAGGAAAATCAGAATGAGCCGTTCCAGTCTCAGCCTCGTTCTCGGGGCCATCCTCGTTCTGGGCGCGGCGCTTCCTGCGTCCGCCCAGACGCTCCACGTGGACAAGAAAAACGGGTTCCAGGTCGTGCCGCCGAAAGGCTGGACGAAGGTGCCGATCAAGGTGGAGGAGCGCTGGATTGCCGCAAAGTGGCTCTCCGACAAGAAATACGACGACAAGGAGAGCGGCTTTTCCCATCAGCCCATGATGAAGGTGATGATCTTCGATCGCTCGAAGATTCAGCCGGGCGGAGGGAGCACCGACAGCGCAGGCGGAGCGAAGGAGCAGGAAGGGCCGAAGGTCGGGGACAAGATCGACCTGACGGCGCCGTATCTCGACTACAAGGACTACCTCAAGCGCAACTTCAACGAGGGCGGATGGTTCGTGTCGGCCGAAGATGCGACAAAGATGGGGAGCACGCCGGTCACGATGATCGAAGTGAAAGTCGAAAAGCTGACCTACACGGGCAAGAAGCGCCTGCTGGCCTGGGTGTTCACGGCCGACTGGGGCGATCTCGCCATCGAGGTCGACTCGCTCGAGCAGAGCTTCGACAAGCTCCGCCCGATCATCCTGGGCGCCTACAAGACGTTCAAGCTGATTCCGCGCGACCCGACCCTCGCCGGGGAAGACCCCGGCATCGACGTCGGCGGCGGGATCCGGTTCGTCGATCCGAACGAGACGGCGGAGCAGCGCAAGAAGCGGCGCCAGGCGGCCGAGGAGGCGATGTTCAAGAAGGCGGTGTCGGACCTGCCGTCGGAGTGGTCGAGCAAGCGGTCCGCGAACTTCCTCGTCCTGAACCACGCGAACCCCAAGTTCCAGGAAAAGGTCCTGGCGCACGCCGAGGCGGTCCGCGCCTGGCTGGACGCGAACTTCGGCGACGTGGGCGACGACTACGTCCAGAAGATGATCATCCGCATCTGCAAGAACCGGGACGAGGAGATGGCGTTCCGCAAGGGCTCCGGGGACGCGTTCTCCATCGACTCCCGCGAGGCGATCGTCAGCGAGAACAAGGACGGCACGTCGCAGTTCGAGTTCGAGTACCTCGGCCAGTCGATCATGCGCATGTGGTTCCACGACAAAAACGCCGATCTCTACGACGCGATGCCGCAGTGGCTGGAGCGGGGCCTGTCCCAGTACATCGGGACGGCCGTTCTCAAGGGCGGGCGGCTGGACTTCTCCCCGGACACCTACGAGACCGAGCGCATCCGCGAGGGGCGCCGGATGAGCAAGTTCTCGCCGGTCCGGGACCTGTTCCAGATGACGGGGAAAGACCTCTGGAGCGGAGAGAACGCCCGCTACCTGGACGCCCAGATCGCCAGCGTGTTCCGGTACGTCTACGGCCCCGGCCGGGCAAACCGGAAGCTGTCCACGCTGATCAAGGACTACATCACCCAGCTCCTCGCCGTCGTGCAGGAGAACGAAAAGGCCGCGCGCGCGGAGGTGAAGGCGGAGGGGGCGAAGACGGAGGAGGAGGAGGAAGAGGAGTTCAAGAAGCGCCGGAAGCAGGACTGGTCCGCGAAGGAGAAGGAATTCCTGAAGCAGGTCAGCGAGAAGGTCTTCGGCGGCTGGACCGACGGCGACTGGGCCGGGCTCCAGAAGGGCTGGGAGGCGTTCGCAAAGTAGTCCTCACCTGGGCGCGCGGAGCCCCCGTGGCTCCGCGCGCCCGTTTCTTTTGCACAGGACCGCAAGGAGGAAATCCCGTGACCATTCCGTTTCTCCGCCGCATCCCTGCCGCCCTCACCCTGGCGTGCGGACTGGCCGGCACCGCCGGCGCCGACGCGATCCAGTTCAAGGACGGGCGGTCGTACGAGGTCTCGAAAATCGTAGAGGGGGAGGGCGGATACCGCCTGATCTACGGGGCCGGCGAGGTCTTCGTGAAGAAGGAACTGGTCAGCCTGGTGCTGATGAGCGACGCCTCCGGGAACTTCGTCCCGAAGACGGACGAGGAGCGCGCCAATCTCGACAAGGGGCTGGTGCCGTGGAAGGGGAAGTGGGTGGCGAAGGCGGAGCGGGACAAGCAGGCGGCGAAGGAGGCGGACGAGGCGAAGAAGGCGATGGAGGAGGCCCGGAAACATCAGGAGTGGAGGGACCGCTACATCGACGAAACCGCCCACTTCCGCTTCGAATACACGATCCCGAAGGAGAAGTGCAAGGAGTACCAGGTGCTGATGGAGACCTACTTCACGGAATTCACGAAGAAGTGGGGGATCCGCGTCGATCCGAAGCAGAAGAAGCTGCTGGTCTGCTTCTATCACGACCAGGAGTACTACTACCAGGTCAGCGGTGCGCCGCGCGGCGCGATCGGGTACTTCCGCTTTGTGGAGCCGATCGAGCTCAACTTCTACTACGACCGGAACGACGAGCGGCTGACGCTGGACGTGATGTTTCACGAGACGAACCACTACCTGACGCATCTGATCAATACGAAATTCCACTACCCGCCCTGGGTGAACGAGTCCCTCGCGGAGTACTACGGGGCCTCGGAATGGGATCCCGTGAAGAAGAAGATGTCGATCGGGCACATTCAGGAGGGGCGGCTCGTCAACCTGATCGACGCGGTCAAGGCGGACGAGATGCAGGGGCTGGAGGAGATGATCAAGATGGAGCAGTTCGACGCGCTCATGTACGCGTGGGGCTGGTCCTTCGTTCACTTCCTCATGGAGCACAAGAAGTACTCCGCCCCCTTCCAGAAGTTCTACCTCGCGCTCGCGCAGGACAAGAACGTCAGCCGTCAGCCTCACTTCGCCGAGTTCATGAAGGTCGGCGGGGACGAGCAGATCCGGGTGCTGAAGCAGTACCTGGGGCTGAAGGATCTGAAAGGGCTGGAGAAGGAGTGGCACGAGTACGTGAAGGGGCTGAAGCTGACCTCGCACCGGGGCTATGAGGAGGCGGCGCAGTGGGCGGACCGCTGGGGGATGAAGATCAAGGCCGGGCGGTTCTATCGCACGGCGATCGCGGAGGGGACGAAGAACCCGCAGACGTTCGACAATTTCGGCGAGTGGCTGCAGCGGGACGGGAATCCGGCGGAGGCGGTGGACATGCACCGGAAGGCGATCGAGCTCGACCCGATGAACGCTTACTACTATCTGCACCTGGGGCAGGCGATGGAGAGCGCCGGGGACAAGGAAGGCGGCGAGGCGATGAAGAAGCTGGCGCTCGAGCTGGAGCCGAACGATCCGTGGCTGGCGTTCCAGGCGAAGAACACGATCATCCGGGCGAAATAGGGATGCGGCCGGACGCGGGGGGGAGGGCTACCTGCGTTCGGCCCGTTCGGTCAGGAGGCGGCCGGTCGCCTTGCGCAGCTTGAGCTGCGCGATCAGCCAGTCCACCACGGCCTTCGCGGCGTTCGACTCGGCGTCGGTCTGGTCGCGGAGGTACTGGAGCAGGGAGTGGGAGGTCGTGAGCCCGCGCTCGAACCGGGCGCGTTCCGCCTCCGAGGCGCGCTGCGCGAGCCGGGCGGCCGTCCGGGTCGCCTCGATCCGCTGGGCCGCGGAGTTCATTTCCCGCGCCGCGTCGCGCACCTCCAGGACCACGACCTGCTCCTGGCTGCGGAGCGACAGCTCGGCCCTGCGGCGCTCGTTCTCGGAGCGCAGGATCCCGCCCTTCGCGGCGCGGGCGCCGATCGGGTATTCGAAGATGAGCCCGATTTCCCAGGTGTCGTAGTTGGAGGTATTGATGGCCTCGAGGGAGTCGCCGAAGTTCACGCCCAGTCCCGCGTACCGCAGGCTCCCCGTCAGATCGAGCGTCGGCCACTGCTCCCGCCGGTAGCGCTTCTCGTTCAGTTTCGACGTTTCGATCGTCAGCCGGTGCTGCTCGAGTTCCGGGCGATGGGCGAGGCCGTCCTGGACGGCGGCCTCGACGTCCACGGCCCGCGCCTCGAAGGCGGGGTCGTCGGCCGGCTCGATCACCACATCCCAGCTGTCGCGCCGCTGCCAGGGCATGATCAGGCGGCGGAGCTCGTCCATGGCGTCCTCGATGTCGTTCCCGGCGAGGATGATCCCCTCCATCTGGGAGGCGACCTCGCTCTCGGCTCGGAGTTCCTCGATCGGGGCGAGCGCCCCGGCCTTGACCTTGTTCCGGTTGACCTCGTAGAGGCGTCGCGCCAGTTCGAGGGCGCGGTCTTTCACCTCTTTCTGGCGGTACGCGTTGACGAGCGTCCAGTACGCGAGTTCCACCGCGTAGAGCGTCTCGGCGGAGGTCTGGCCGACCCGCGACACGGCGGAGCGCTGGTTCAGCTTCGTGATGTGCGCGGTGATCAGGTTGTAGTCCATCCACGCGTTCCGGAGGAGCGGCTGGCGGACCGAGAACCCGAAGCTCGAATTCCAGCGGGGATTGAGCGTCGAGAACGAGTTGTTGTTCTCATCCCGGTTGGATTCGAAGTTGAAGTCCCAGGTCGTGCCGAGGAGCCAGGTTCCCTTGACCCCGACCGTCGCGGCCCAGACGTCGTCGTTCAGGATCGCCGCGCCCGCGAGTGAACTCGACGACTGGGAGTGGACCGACCGCCGCGTCCCGGTCGCGTAGGCCACGGGGTCGTACTCGCCGCGCTGGGAGAGCAGGTCGCCCTCGTACAGGCCGGGCTCCAGCCGGGCGTGCTGCAGGTCCAGATTCTGGTCCAGCGCGAGTTCCAGGCAGCGCTCGAGCGTCAGGCGCAGCCTCGGGCGCGTGTCCACCGGCTCCGCAACCGGCTCCACCGTCGGAGGCGGATCGCCGGGCGGAGTCCCCCCGGGCGGATTCGGAGCCTCCTGTGCGCACAGGGAATGAGCGGTCGCGAGAAGGAGAAGAATCGTCCGGGTGGATGGCCGCATGCGGAAAGGAAGTGTCCGGCGCGGGCTCGAATCTGGCAACAGGAGATTCTGCGGCGTTGAGGCCGGGCTCCGGGCTGCGCCCGCGCACGTGTCGCGATTGGGGCGGACGAGAACGGGCGATCGGGTTTCGCGCAGTCCGGGGCGCGTCTCGAGTCGGATCGGGACGTGACGGCGGGCCCCGGGAATTGTTGAAAACCTGAGGAGAGTTTTCAACGCGCCCGGCTTTTCCTCAAGTCCATCGCCTCCTCTGGCCGATGCTTGACATGTGGTTGGGTGTCTGTTAGCCTAAAATCATCCTCAAGACCTGAATCCCGCGATGGCGGCTCCCGCCGCAGGAAAGAGCTCATGAACATCACGCCGAAGCAGCTGCGGATCCTCAAGTTCATCCAGAAGTTCACGGAGGCGAACCACTATTCGCCCACCCTTCAGGAAATCGCCGATGAAGTCGGCGTGTCCAAGATCACCGTTCTCGACCACCTGCGCGCGCTCGAGCGCCGCGGGATCATCCGCCGCCAGCGGTACCTCTCGCGGTCCATCGAACTGACCGTCGGCCTCGGAAACGACGCCGCGCCGCCCGCACGCCCACGCGTCTCCCTCCCCCTCCTCGGGCGCATCACCGCGGGAGCGCCCCTGGAAGCCGTCGAGAACAAGGAGGAGGTCGACCTGGGCGACCTGATCGTGGGAGCGCGGGATTCGTACCTTCTGGAAGTCCGGGGCAACTCGATGATCGAGGACCACATCCAGGACGGGGACTACGTCGTCGTCGAGCGAAGGGACCGCGCCGCGGACGGCCAGATCGTCGTCGCGCTGCTCCCGAACGGCGAGACCACGCTGAAGCGCTTCTACCGTGCCGGCAACAGGTTCCGGCTGCAGCCCGCCAACAGTTCCATGCAGCCGATCGTGGTCGACGAGGTCACGATTCAGGGGGTGGTCACAGGGGTGGTCCGCAAGTACTGACCGTCCGGCTGACCTGCGCCCGGGCGTCCTCGACCGCCGCGCTACCGGCCGAGTTTCTCCAGTTCCTCCCGGACTCCCTTCACCAGAGGGTGATCGGGATGCTTCTGGAGGACCTCCTCGAACAGCGGCTTCGCCTTGTCGGCCTGGGAGTTTCGGACGAGGTTCCGGGCGCGGCTGAGGGTGTCTCGGATCCAGGCATCGCGCTCGGCGGCCGCCTTGGCCCCGGAGCGGGCGCGGCCCAGAATTTCGCCGGCCTTCATTTCTTCGGGCGATCCGGGCCAGCGGTCCATGACGTTCTTCGCGTAGATTTCGGCCTTCAGCCATTCTTCCCGGGCGACAGCCTCCTCGGCCCAGACCAGCAGTTTTCGTGCGTTTTCGATCTGTTCGGGGGTGGCCGGGTTGTCGGGAGGCACGACGTCCGGGGGCGGATCGGGCGGGGTTTCGGGGGGCAGGAGCTCCGCACGGAGGGCGCGCGCGGTTTCCGCGTATTCGGTCCCGGCATAACCGGCGTCGAGGGCGTCGATCTTCTCCAGCGCGATCCGGGTTCCGGCTTTCGAGGGGAATTTCCGGGCGCTGGCAACCTCGGCTTTCGCGGCCGCGACCAGGTCGTCCGCGGTTCTGCGGAGTTCGGAGGCCCGGCGGGAAGCGGTGCGTCCCTCGGGGCGGTTCGGGTTGCGGCCGGCGAGGTCGGCCCAGAGCAGGAGGGCTTTGCCGTACTCCCCGGCCTTTTCGGCGGCGGTCGCCTGCGCGGTGAGGGCGCGGATCTCCTTCTCGATCCAGGACGGCACGCCGCGGAGGAAGATGGACACTGCGGGGATTTTCCGCCAGGTGATCCAGAGAAGGTTCCCGCCGAGCGTCACGGTTGCGGGATCGCTGAGGGCGAGAGAGGGGCCTTCCCCGAGGATCAGTTCGCCGACCTGATGGGCCTCAAAATCTCCCGTGCGGGTTTCGGACTGCGTCCCGATGCGCGTGGTGAGCGGGCCCGGGGCGATGCGGCAGGCAAACCGGATCTCGCCTTCCGTGGCGACATCCACCGACCAGGTGAGCGCATCCTGGTCTTCCGCATGCAGGGCGACGAGCGTGACGGAGCCGAGCCGAGCGACGCGGCGCACGGCCCGGAGGCCCAGTCCCACGCTGGAGGGGTCCCCGTCCCGGGTTCCGACCCAGTGCGGGGTGGGGAAGTCCGGTTCTGAGCTGCGGACGAAATGGAGCTCCCCGTTCCAGAACGCCGGGCCGGCGCCTGTGTCGAGCCGGACGGAGCAGGCCTCGTCGACCGTCAGCGTTCCCCCGAGGGTCTGCCAGGCCGATCCGCCGGGCGCGGCGTCCGTGCGCATCAGCCGGACGGTGTCGAACCAGGCCAGACCGGCCAGTCCCGCCACCACGCACGCGGCCCGGGCGCCGTCCGCGTCCGGCGGGGGAGTCCCCGTCACCGCGAGCAGGCGCCAGTCGAACGTCCCCGACGGGAACTCGGTCGGCGTCGCCCCCACCCGCTCCTCCCCGCGCAGCCACTCGATCCGGTACCCGGCGTTCCCTTCCAGCCCCGAGGCCTTGAGCCACCCCTCCAGCCGCAGCCGCGTCCCGGGCTCGATCGCCACCCGCTCGCTCGACGCCGTCACGAGCGACCGGTCCCGCGTGTCCACCCCGCGGATGCGGAGCGAGGCGGACCCGTCGTGCCGGATCGCCGGATCCGCCGCAACCTCCGCCTTCCCCTCCTCCGCCGTCACCTTCCACCCCGCGCGCGTGGGGTCCTCAAAATCGGCATTGGTCCGGATGAGGTTGCGGGGGTCCTGCGGCGGCGCGACGTCGCCCCCGCGCAGCGCTTTCAGGAGGGCGGGCGCGAACGCCGCGGCGGCCCCGAGGAGCGCGAGGACGGCGACCGCGACGGCGACGAAGGGAAGGGCTTTCCGTGCTGCGGGGGGGAGGTCGTGGACCGCCTCGGTCCGGGGATCGACGACGACAAACGTCACGGGGCCTGCCGTGAATTCCTCGGCGTCCCTGAGGATCTTTTCGTCGAAGGGTTCGCCGCGGAAGCGGAGGCCATTGGTGCTCTTGAGGTCGCGGACGCGCACGCCGCCGGGGACGAGGGCGAAATCGCAGTGGCGGCCGGAGAGTTTTTCGTGCTGGACGACGACGTCGCACTCCGGCGTTCTGCCGATGATGCTCGGCGACTCCCCGACCGGGACTGTCCGTTCCGGCTGGTCGGGTTCCCGGACGCGCAGGAGGGTGGCGGTCCGGGGGGGGAGCGGGGTTGCGGGGGGCGCGGCTGTGGGCAGGGGGTGGGCGGG
>JABWAY010000078.1 GCA_013360825.1 Candidatus Brocadiia bacterium
TCCCGCGCGCTCCAGCGTCGGATTGGTGATCGTGCCCCCTCGCGAATCTGCTGATGCGGCCAGCGACACGCAAGACGGGGCAGGTTGCGGAACCGCTGAGGTCCCTGCGCCGTTAGAGAATCCGCCCCCCCGATCTCGGTACACTCCCCGTTCATTCCTTCGCGGAGGTCCCATGTTCCGGCGCGCCTGGCCACTGCTTCTCACGCTCCTCGTTCCTGCCGCAGCGCAGGAACCCGCCCAAAAGGGACTCCTGCGGACCCTTCCGCACAAAAAGGGGGTGGCGGATCTGTCCTTCTCCCCCGACGGGACGACGCTCGCGGTCGGCAACTTCGACAAGCTCGTCTACATCTACGACGTCGCGACGGGAGAAGTCGCGCGCCCGAAGAAACTCCACACCGGTCGCGTGACCTGCCTCGCCTGGTCGCCGGACGGGAGGACGCTGGCGACCGGAAGCGACGACGGGTCGATCCGATTCTGGGACGCGCAGAGTCTGAAGGCGGCGGGGGTGATCAAGGGCGCGCACGGCCGCGGGTCGCACGGGACGGGAACGACCTCGCTCGGGTACTTTCCGGACGGGAAGTCGCTGTACTCGACGGGGTACGACCCGAGGATCCGGATCTGGGATGCCGCCGCGCACACCGAGATCCGGGCGCTCGAGCGGCACTTCGACTGCGTGGTCGCCACGATTTCTGCGGACGGCAAGCGGCTGATCTCGACGAGCCAGGACGGGACTGCGGGGGTCTGGGATCCCGCGACCGGCGCGCACCTCGGGGAGCTGGAGATCGAGCCGGCGATCGACGCGCCGTCGCCGCACCTCGGATATCCGTCCGTGTCGCCGGACGGGCGGCGGGCGTACGCGGGCGCCGGTGACGGGAAGATCCGGTCCTGGGATGTCGCGCGGCTCGAGCGCGGTCCCGCGTGGGATGCCCATCTCGGGTTCGTCGGGCCGGTCGAGGTGTCCCGCGAGGGGGGACTTCTGGCCTCCGGCGGGATTCACCCGCTCGGCGGGCTCGGGGTTCCGGATGGCAGCTGGGACAACGCCATCCGACTGTGGGATGCGGCGACGGGGGAAAAACTGCTCGAACTCGGCGGGCACGTGATGTCCGTCGCCCGCGTCCGTTTCTCGCCCGACTCGTCGCTTCTCGCCACCGCTTCGTGGGACGGGGAAATCCGGATCTGGGATCTTGCCGCGCTCGATCTCCTGCCGCGCGCCGTCGCCGGGGAGACGCCGGATCAGCTCTGGACGCGCCTGGGCGAGGACGCCGGCCCGCGCCCCTGGGCCGCCGCGAGGGTCCTCGTGGCGAAGCCCGCGTTCGCCCTGGAGGTCCTGGAGGCGCGGCTGAAGCCTGCCGAGGCCGACCCGGCGCTTCCGGAGGCGATCGCCCGGCTGATCCGGGAACTGGACGACGACGAGCCCGAAATTCGCGAGCGGGCCAGCGATGCGCTGGCGCAGCTCGGCCCCCGGGCTGCGGCCGCGCTCGAGAAGGCGCTGGAGTCTCCCTCTGCCGAAGTCCGCGTCCGCGCCCGGGAGATTCTGCGGAATCCCCGGCCCTGGACGCCGGGGAGCGCCGAAGAGCGGCGCTGGCAGCGGTGCATCCGGCTGCTGGAAGAGATCGGGGACGCGGGAGCGCTGGCCTGTCTCGGGAGGCTGGCGGGAGGCGATTCCGGGGCGGTCCTGACGGGGCTGGCGGCGGCGGCGAAGGGGAGGGTGGAGAAGGGGGAGTAGGGGGCGTGGGTGGGGATCCGTGTGAACTTTCCTGAACCCTGCTGTACCCGTGTAAGGCCGTTCTTACAGAATCCTGACAAAACTGGGGTAGATTCAGAATCATAACTTGTTGATAGGACACAGGTTGCGCTATACTGAACACGCGAGCGTCTGGCATGGCCATTGCACTGCTTCCCACGCCGCCACCCAAAGCGCGCACCCAACTTTTCGGAGCCACCGACATGAGCCGTCTCGCCGTCACCGCCATGCTGCTCGCCTCCTCCCTCGCCTGGGCCGGCGATCGGGACAAAAAGGAGAAACCCGCCGCGGTGCCCGCGGACTCGATCCGCTGGGCCAGCTCGTGGGAGGAAGCCCTCGCCGAGGCGAAGGAACGGAACGTCCCCATCCAGGTTGCGTTCCATAAGGATCACTGAGGCGGCTGCACTGTGATGGACAGTTCTGTCTATCCCAATAAAGACGTGATCGCAGCCTCCAAGACGACCGTGAATATCTTCTGCAACAACGAGACCGAGCACGCGAAGGACAAGAAGTACGGGAACGAGGAGTGGTGCGAGCACAACTACGGCCAGAAGTGCGACGAGCATGTCGCCAACCACAACGCGCTGAGCTCGAAGTTCTTCAGCGGCTCGATCCCGAACCCGACCACGATCCTCTGCACGCCGGACGGGACGGAGATTGCGCGCAAGAAGGGCGCGCCGTCCAACAAGGAACTGATCGACATGATCAAGGCGGCCGCGACGAAGGTCGGCCCCGGGCTCGGCCGCGATGAGTACCTGTTCGCGAAGGACAAGATGAAGGCGGCGGAGGAGCAGATCGCCGCGGGGAAAACCCCGGATGCGATCAAGACGCTCCAGACCGTCACCAAGACCTTCGCAAAGAACCCCGCCGCAAAGCCGGCGCTCGACGCGGCCCAGAAGAAGCTCGACGACCTGAACCAGGCCGGGATGGACCGGATCGCGGCGGCGAAGGAAGCCGCGGCGGCCGGGAACGTCGAGGAGGCCCGGAAAGAGCTGAAGGACGTCTACAACAGCTGCAAGGGCCTTGAATGCTCGAAGGCGGCGGAGAAGGAGATGGCGGCGCTTCCGAAGGCAAAATAGGTTCCGGCACACGATCCGAAACCCCCGGCGATGAGCCGGGGGTTTTTCTTTGCCCGGCCGCAGCCCCGGCTACTCGTCGACCCCGCGGTCCCGGCGTTTCTTCGACTGGTGCCGCTTCGCCTCGATCCTCCGCTCCTTCGACCCCCGCGTCGGCCGGGTCGGGCGCCGGACTTTCGGCGCGACGAGGGCCGCGCGGAGGAGGGCGGTGAGACGGGCGAGACAGTCCTCGAGGTTCTGCGCCTGGCTCCGGTGGACCTGGGACACGATGAGCACCTCGCCGGCCGCCGTGATCCGGGAGGCCCAGCGCTCGCGGAACCGCGCTTCGACTTCGGGGCGCGGAAAGGCCAGGTCCGCGAGGCGGGCGCGCAGCTCGGCCTTGGTGTTGAGCTTGTTCACGTTCTGCCCGCCGGGCCCGCCGCCGCGGGCGAAATGGATCTGAAGCGCGGTTGCAGGGATCGTCCAGCTGTCGGTGACCACCAGGTCGTCCACGGTTCGGCGCTTTCGGGAAAGAGGGAGCGCCATGGTACCCGCGGCAGGGGCGGGGGATGGAGGCGCGCGGTAGAATCGCCGGATCGTCGCTCAGGAGAGTTCCCATGCCCAGGGCCTTCCGGATCTGCGCTGTGCTGTTCCTCGCCCTCGGCGCGGCCCCCGCCGTCGCGCAGGACACCCCGGCGCCGTTCGAGTCCGACGCCGCGATCAAGGCCGACCTCCTTCGGGAACTCAACGCCCTCGCGGACGCCGGAAAGACCCGGACCGCCGCGGACCTCCTCGCCACGCGCCCCGCTTCTCCCCCCGCCGTCACCCTCCCCGCCCCGGCGACGGTCGCGCTCGACGGCGAGCGCCTCTACCGGCGTCTGCGCGAGGGGACGGTGATCCTCGGCGGGCGGTACAAGTGCAAGAAGTGCACGCACTGGCACCTGAACACGGCTTCAGGATTTCTGATCTCGACGGACGGCGTGGTCGTCACGAACCGCCACGTGCTGGCGACGGGGGATCTGGAGGCGATGGCGGTGATGGACGGGGAGGGGAAGGTGCACGCGGTGCTGGAGCTCCTCGCGCAGGACGAAACGCACGATGTCGCGCTGATCCGGATCGCGGGGAAAGGGTTGCGGCCGCTGCCGCTGGCGGTCAAGGCGCCGGCTCCGGGGGCGGAGGTCGCGGTCCTGAGCCACCCGAACAACCGGTACTGGATGTACACGACGGGGCACATTTCGCGCGTCGCCGAGTGGGCGGACTCGAAGACCCCGGACATCCGGTTCCCGGTTCTCTGCATCACGGCGGCGTTCGCGCCGGGGTCGAGCGGGGCGCCCGTGACCGACCGGGCCGGTAACGTCCTCGGCATCGCGACGCGGATCCAGCCCGTGCAGCAGGCGAAGTCGGACGACGGGCACAAGCCTGAGAAGGAAGGGGAGGCGAAGCCGCCGGCCGGGGAGTACACGGCAATGGTGATCCCGATGGCCGTGCCGGTGAGGTGGGTGAAGGAGGCGATCGACGCGGGAAAGAAGCCGGACGAACGTTAGACCCGGGGCCCGGACATCCGCCCGCCCTGCCTAGAGGGCACTCCGGAGGCGGCGATCCCAGGGGCGCGGAAGGCCGCGATCAGGATGACGCGCGGAGACCAGGGGATCGCCGACCCGGCCGGGAGAGGCCGGAGCGGACTCAGGATTTCTTCCCCGACGAGGCCGCGGCCCGGGTCCTCGCCTCCGCCGCGGCGGCGTCCCCCAGATACCGGCGCCCCCGGGACTTCAGCCCGCCGTCGAGGTCGTAGACCAGCGGGATTCCCGTCGGGATGTTCAATTCCACGATGTCGGCGTCGGAGATCCCGTCGAGGTGCTTCACGAGCGCCCGGAGGGAGTTCCCGTGCGCGGTGACGAGGACCTGCCGGCCGGCGCGGATCGCGGGGGCGATCGCCGACTCCCAGTACGGCACGACGCGGGCGATCGTGTCCTTGAGCGACTCGGTCCGGGGGAGGTCGGCGGGCCGGAGACCGGCGTAGCGCGGGTCGCCGGCGGGGTGGCGCGGGTCCGCGGCCTCGAGGGGCGGAGGCGGGATGTCAAAACTCCGCCGCCAGACCTTGACCTGCTCTTCGCCATGCTTCGCCGCCGTCTCGGCCTTGTTCAGCCCCTGCAGCGCCCCATAGTGGCGCTCGTTCAGCCGCCAGTCGTTGGTGACCGGAACCCACATCCGGTCCATCTCCTCCAGCGCCAGCCAGAGCGTCTGGATCGCACGCGAGAGGACGCTGGTAAAGGCGCAGTCGATCGGAAACCCTTCGGCCCTGAGCAGCCGGCCGGCGGCGCGCGCCTCGGCGACGCCGGTGTCGGAGAGGCGGACGTCGGTCCAGCCGGTGAACCGGTTTTCACGATTCCAGGTGGACTCGCCGTGGCGGAGGAGGACGACGTTGGGCATGGCGGGCTCCGGGGAAGTGTTCTGGGTTGGGAGGGGGGGGAAGGAGGCAGGGTAAGGGGGGAGGCTTTGGGAGGCAAGGCTGGGGGTGGGTCTTGACAGTCCCCTGTGGTGCGCTACAGTGGCCCTCCCTGAATGAGGAGCGCGGGGGGCGTCGTCGGCCCCTCAAATTTTGCGGCTGGAACAGGACTAAATTAGTCCCATTTAGCTGCCCCGGAGATCCGCCATGGAAGACGTCGAACAGCTCGCGACCAAGGACTACAAGTGGGGCTTCGTCACCGACGTCGCGAGCGACACGTTCGCGAAGGGGCTGAGCGAGGACGTCGTCCGCGCCATCTCCGCCAAGAAGAACGAGCCCTCGTGGCTCACCGACTGGCGCCTCGCCGCCTACCGCGCCTGGCTGAAAATGAAGGCGCCGGTCTGGCCGAACGTCACCTACCCGCCGATCGACTACCAGGGAATCGCCTATTACTCGGCCCCGGCCGCGCCCAAGGACAAGAAGCAGAGCCTGGACGAGGTGGATCCCGAGATCCTGAAGACCTACGAAAAACTCGGGATCTCGCTCGACGAACAGAAACGGCTCCAGAACATCGCCGTGGACGCGGTCTTCGACAGCGTCTCGGTCGCGACGACCTGCAAGGACTACCTGGAGAAACTCGGCATCGCGTTCTGCTCCTTCAGTGAAGCAGTACACAAACACCCGGAGCTGGTCCGCAGGTACCTGGGAAGCGTGGTGCCGACGCACGACAACTTCTTCGCCGCCCTGAACTCGGCGGTCTTCAGCGACGGCTCGTTCTGCTTCATCCCGAAGGGGGTGAAGTGTCCGATGGAGCTCTCGACCTACTTCCGCATCAACGCGGCCGACACGGGGCAGTTCGAGCGGACGCTGATCGTGGCGGAGGAGGGGGCGCAGGTGAGCTACCTCGAGGGGTGCACGGCGCCGAAGCGCGACACGAACCAGCTGCACGCGGCTGTCGTGGAACTGGTGGCGCTCGACAACGCGACGATCAAGTACTCGACGGTGCAGAACTGGTACCCCGGCGACAAGGACGGCAAGGGCGGGATCTACAACTTCGTGACGAAGCGCGGGAAGTGCGCGGGAGTGAACTCGAAGATCACCTGGACGCAGGTCGAGACCGGGTCGGCGATCACGTGGAAGTATCCGAGCTGCATCCTCGTCGGCGACAACTCGGTCGGGGAGTTCTACTCGGTCGCCGTGGTGAACAACCGGCAGCAGGCGGACACCGGGACGAAGATGATCCACGTCGGGAAGAACACGCGGAGCACGATCGTCTCCAAGGGGATCAGCGCCGGGCGCGGCAACAACACCTACCGCGGGCAGGTCAAGGTCGCGAAGGGTGCGGCGAAGGCGCGGAACTACACGCAGTGCGACTCCCTCCTGATCGGCGACCGCTGCGGGGCGCACACGTTCCCGTACATCGAGGTCCAGAACCCGACCGCAAAGGTCGAACACGAGGCGTCGACGTCGAAGATCAGCGAGGACCAGATCTTCTACTGCAAGCAGCGCGGAATCTCGACCGAGAACGCCATCAACATGATCGTGAACGGCTTCTGCAAGGAGGTCTTCCGCGAGCTCCCGATGGAGTTCGCGGTCGAGGCGCAGAAGCTGCTCGGCGTCAGTCTGGACGGCTCGGTCGGTTAGGCGCCCGGCCGGACCGGGCAGGGACCCACACTTCATTTCTCGTACGGAAAACGGACACCATGCTTTCGATCAAGGACCTGACGGCGAAAGTCGGCGCGAAGGAAATCCTGACCGGGATCACGCTCAACGTGAAGGCCGGCGAGGTGCACGCGATCATGGGGCCGAATGGCTCCGGGAAGAGCACGCTGGCGCAGGTGCTGGCCGGGCATCCGGCGTACACGGTGACCGGCGGCACGGTGACCTACCAGGGGCGCGACCTGACGGAGATGACGCCGGAGGACCGGGCGAAGGAGGGGATCTTCCTCGCGTTCCAGTACCCGGTGGAGATCCCGGGGGTCTCCAACGCCTACTTTCTCCGCGCGGCCTACAACGAGCGGGAGAAGCAGGCCGGCCGGCCGGAGCTCGACGTGATGGAGTTCAACACGCTCCTCAAGGAGAAGTCGAAGATCCTGCACATCGACGAGTCGCTCCTGAACCGTCCGGTGAATGAGGGATTCAGCGGGGGCGAGAAGAAGCGGAACGAGATCTTCCAGCTGGCGGTGCTCGAACCGAAGCTGGCGATTCTCGACGAGACGGACTCCGGGCTCGACATCGATGCGCTCCGGACGGTCTCGGATGGGGTGAACCGCCTCCGGTCGAAGGATCGCGCGTTCATCGTGGTGACGCACTACCAGCGTCTCCTCAACTACATCGTCCCGGATTTCGTCCACGTCATCGCGGGCGGGCGGATCGTGAAGAGCGGCGGGAAGGAACTCGCGCTGGAGCTCGAGCAGCGCGGCTACGACTGGCTCAAGCCTGCGGCAGCGGGGGCGGCGCGATGAGCGGGGCGGTGGCCGAGATGCCGATGGTGAAAGGGTGCTGGCCGGCCCACCTGGACGCGTTTGAAAAGAGTCCGGGGTGGTCGGCGGTGCCGTGGGCGGTGGGGCTGCGCAAGCGCGGGAGCGCCGCGTTCCACGAGCGCGGATTCCCAACGACAGACGACGAAGACTGGCGGTACACGAGCGTGCAGGCGCTTGCCGCGACGGCCTTCCGGCAGTCGCTGGCGGCGCGCGCGGATGCGCTGGTCTCGAGCACGGCGAAGATGTTCGGGTTCGGGCTGGAGGGCGGGCCGCGGATCGTCCTGGTGGACGGGTTCTTCTCGCCGGAGCTGTCGGACCTGACGGCGCTTCCGAAGGGTGTGCGTGCGGGCGGGCTGCTCCGTGCGATGACCGCGGAGAAGGCCCGGGTCGAGACGCACCTCGGGGAGATTGCGCCGCCGTCGTTCTCCGCGTTCGCGGCGCTGAATGCGGCGCTTTTCCAGGACGGCGCGTTCCTGGACGTCCCCGCCGGGGTGAAGGTGGAGACCCCGATCCTGATCCTGCATCTCTCTCACGAGTCCTATCTGGCTTCCCATCCGCGGAATCTCTACCGGGTCGGCGCGGGGGCGTCGGTGCAGGTGCTGGAGGCGTACGCTTCGCCCTCGTGCGACCTGTATTTCACGAATGCGGTGACGGAGGTCGACGTCGAGCGCGGGGGGCGGCTGATCCATGGGCGGATCGAATCGGAGAGCGGCAACGCGTTCCATGTGGCCTGCACGCAGGGGCGCGTGGCGGAGGACGGGCTCTGGCAGTCGGATGTGGCGGCGCTGGGGGCGGGGTTTTTCCGGCACGACCTCGGGGCGCGGCTGGTCGGGGAGCGGGCCGAGGCCCGGATGTTCGGGCTGACGATCGCGAGCGGGAAGCAGCATGTGGACCATCACACGGCGATCGATCATGCGGTGCCGCACTGCCCGAGCCGGGAGTACTACAAGGCGATCCTGAACGGCCGGTCGCGGGTGGTCTTCAACGGAAAAGTGTATGTCCGCGAGGACGCGCAGAAGACGGACGCGAAGCAGACGAACCGGAGCCTGCTCCTCTCCGAGGACGCGCGCGTGGACACGAAGCCGCAGCTGGAGATTTTCGCGGACGACGTGAAGTGCACGCACGGGGCGACGGTGGGGCAACTGGACGAGGACATGATCCACTACTGCCGGACGCGTGGGATGTCGCCGGCGGTCGCGCGCGGGATCCTGACGTATGCGTTCGCGAGGGACGTGCTGCAGAATTTCGGGATCCCGGCGGTGAAGGAGCATCTCGACCGGTCGCTGGTGCAGAGGCTGCTCGATGCCGGGAGAGGGGCGTGACGGCGGCGGCCGTCGACTGGGCCCGGGTGCGCGCGGACTTTCCCGCGCTCGACCAGAAGGTGCGCGGAAAACCGCTGGTCTATCTCGACAGCGCCGCGACGTCGCAGAAGCCGCGCGTCGTGATTGACGCGGTGCGTCATTACTACGAGCGCGACAACGCCAACATCCACCGCGGCGTCCACTGGCTCTCCGAACAGGCGACGAAGGCGTACGAAGACGTCCGGAAGAAAGTCGCCCGCTTCATCAACGCCGCCGACCCCCGCGAATGCGTGTTCGTCCGCGGCGCGACCGAAGGGATCAATCTCATCGCCCAGACCTGGGGGCGGACGCGGATCGGCGCGGGGGACGAGATCCTCGTCTCGACGCTCGAGCACCATTCGAATCTCGTCCCGTGGCAGATGCTCGCGGCGGAGAAGGGCGCCCGGGTGCGGCCGATCCCGATGAACGACGCCGGGGAGCTGGACCTCGACGCGTACGCGGCGATGCTCTCCGGGAAGACCCGCCTCGTCTGCGTGAACCATGTCTCCAATGCGCTCGGCACCGTGAACCCGGTGGCGCGCATGGCGGAAATGGCTCACGGCGCCGGCGCCACGATCCTGGTCGACGGGGCGCAGGCGGTTCCGCACATGCCGGTCGACGTCCGCGCGATCGGCGCGGACTTCTATGTCTTCAGCGGACACAAGATGTGCGCCCCCACCGGGATCGGCGTCGCCTGGGCGCCGCTCGCCACCTGGGAGTCCCTCCCGCCCTGGCAGGGGGGCGGCGACATGATCGCCTCCGTCTCGTTCGAGAAGACGACCTACGCCCCCGCCCCCGCACGATTCGAGGCGGGCACCCCGAATATCGAGGGCGTCGTCGGCCTCGGGGCCGCCATCGACTACCTCACCGCCCTCGGGATGCCGGCGGTCGCAGCACGGGAGGCGGAACTGCTGAAGGTCTTCGAGGCCGCGGTCCGCGGAGTGCCGGGGACCCGCCTCGTCGGGACGGCGCGCGAGAAGGCCGGCGTCGTCTCGTTCGTGATGGAGGGCGTCCACCCGCACGACATCGGCACCATCACCGACCGCGAAGGCGTCGCCCTCCGGACCGGCCACCACTGCGCCGAGCCGGTCATGCGCCGCCTCGGGCTCGCCGCCACCGCGCGCGCCTCGGTCGCCTTCTACAACACCCCGCAGGAGGCCGCGGCGCTGGCCGCCGCACTCGGCGCCGTCCGGGAGATCTTCCGCACATGACCGACCTCCGCGACCTGTTCTCCGAAGTCATCCTCGACCACTACAAGTCGCCGCGGAATTTCCGAGCAATGCCCGACGCCTCGCGCTCCATGCCGGGGTCCAATCCCCTCTGCGGCGATCACCTCATCCTCTTCATCAAGCTCGACGGAGACCGCATCGCCGACATCTCCTTCCAGGGAGGAGGGTGCGCGATTTCCACGTCGTCCGCCTCCATGATGACGCACGCCCTCCGCGGAAAAACCCGGGCCGAGGCCGAGGAACTCTTCCGGAAATTCCACGCCATGGTCACCCGCGAACCCGGAACCGCCTTCGACCCGGAGCCGATGGGCTCGCTGGGGGCGCTCGCCGGAGTCGCCGAATTCCCGGTGCGCGTCAAATGCGCCTCCCTCGCGTGGCATACGCTGGAGGCGGCGCTCAAGGGGGCCGGGGGGACCGTCAGCACGGAGTAGGGGCAATCGCGCTTCACCGCCTTCCATCCCCCGCGCTACACTCCGCCGCCGATGCCGGACTCCCGCTATCGCATCAATGCCCCGCTGGTCGCCTGCCAGACGCTGGAGGGCGAGAGTGTGCTGATCCATTTCGAGACGGGCTGCTATTTCAGCGCCGACCGGCTGGGTGCGGAGGTGATTGTCCTGGTGGAGAAGCGTCGATCGGTGGCGGAGATCGCGGCGCGGGTGGCGGCGCTGAGCGGGTGCGGGGGGGCGGAAGGAGAGGGGCTGGCGACGGCGTTTCTGGCGAAGCTGGCGGCGGAGGGGCTGATCGTCGCGGACGCGGGGGCGGCGCCGACGGAGGAGTTGCCGCCCGCGGGGGCGCCCTGTCCGGGGGCGGTCCCTGAGCTCCGGAAGTTCACGGACCTTCAGGATCTGCTGCTCCTCGACCCGATTCATGACGCGGGGGACGCGGGGTGGCCGGCGAAACCCGGGCCGGGCGCGTGAGCGGCGCGGACGCGGCCGGGGACCTCTGGGCCGTGCTCGAAGCCGGATTCCGTGCCGCGGCGGATCGGGTGGGGACGGCGGTTCTCACGATTCCGGCACTCGGCGACGGCGCCGAGGTCGCGTTTGCGGGATCCGCGCTCGCCGCGCGCTGGGGGAGTGCCCTGGTGCCCGGACCGGCGCCGGCCGTCTCGTTCCGCGTCCGCGCCTGGGATTCCGAATCGTCCGGGGTCGCAACCCCCCGGCTCCCCGGCGGCGTCGAGTCCGGTCCCGCCGCCGGCCGTCCGGACCGCGTCGAGACCTGGCTCGGTCCCCGGTATCGGGCGGCCGTCGTCCCGGCGTACGGGATGGCTCTCGCGTGGGACGGCGGCCGCCGGGAAGCGCTGGCGTGGGCCGCGTCGGCGGATTCCGTCCCGCCTTGGGAGATTGCGGCGCCGTTCCGGAGCGCGTGGGCGTGGTGGGCCGAGCGGTGCGGGGCGGTCCTCGCGCACGGCGCGGTCGTCGGGGACGCGGAGGGTGCGGCGCTGATCACGGGGGTGTCGGGAAGCGGGAAGTCCACCCTCGTGCGCGAGGTGCTGCTGCGGGCCGTGGCGCGCTCCCTCGGGCTCGCGGGTCCTCCCCCCGGCGCCCACCGGCGCCTGCGGGGGCACGAATCCCTCGAGAAGGTGCTGGAGATCGACCAGGACCCCATCGGCAAGACCCCCCGCTCGGTGCCGGCGACCTACGCCGACGTCATGGGGGAGATCCGGACCATCTTCGCGGGGACCGAGGAGGCGCGCATCCGCGGCTGGTCCCCCTCCCGCTTCTCCTTCAACGTGGCGGGCGGGCGCTGCGCCGCCTGCGAGGGGCAGGGGCGGGTCCGCGTGGAGATGGCCTTCCTCCCGGACGTGCACGTGACCTGCGAGGAGTGCGCCGGGCGGCGCTTCTCCGCGGAGACGCTGGAGGTGCGGTTCAAGGGGAGGAGCGTGGCCGACCTCCTGGAGATGCCGGTCTCCGAGGCCCGCCCCTTCCTCGCGGCCTTCCCGCGGGCCCACCGGCTCCTGACGCTGCTGGAGGAGGTGGGGCTCGGCTACCTCGCGCTCGGGCAGTCCTCGACGACGCTGAGCGGCGGGGAGGCGCAGAGGCTCAAGCTCGCGGCGGAGCTGGGGAAGGTGCAGCACGGCCGGACGCTCTACGTCCTCGACGAGCCGACCACGGGGCTCCACTTCTCCGACGTCGAGGTGCTCCTGCGGGCGCTCCAGAGGCTCGTGGACCTCGGCAACACGGTGGTCGTCATCGAGCACAACCTGGACGTCATCGCGGCGGCGGACGCGGTCATCGACCTCGGCCCCGGCGCGGGGCGGGAGGGCGGGAGGATCGTCGCCCGCGGGACGCCGGAGGAGATCGCCGCCTCCGGAACGGCGACCGGCAGGGCGATGCGTCCACGCCATACCGAACCCGACCCAAGTCGGCGAAAATAAAGGTGAATTTTCCGCACATTTCCGGGGCAGGAGCTGCCCCGGGAATGTGCGGAAAATTCACCTTTATTTTCGCCGACTTGGGTCGGGTTCGGTATGGCTACATGAACCCCGCGAGGGTGTCGAGGGGGTCGTTGCGGATCTCGGCGTCGAGGTCGAACGCGATGCCCCGCAGGAGAGGGACGTCCTTCCTCTCCCCGAGGATGCCGAGGCCGGTGACGGCGAACATGCGGAGGTAGCCGGTCTCCTTGCGGTCCGCCGCGAACCGCAGGAGGAGCCGCGCCGAATCCCGGTTCCCGATCATCCCGAGGATCCGGCAGGCGTGGCCGCGGGCGAGGATGCTCGTGGCCCCCTTCGCGCAGGCGGCGACCCGGCCCGGCGCCTCCCGGTCCCCGAGGAGGCCGAGGGCGGTCCCGGCGCCGTTCTTGAGGAAGGGGTCCCAGTCCGTCGTGACCACCTCGACCTTGAGGCCGACGCGGTCGCCCACAAACTCGAACAGCTTGCGCATGCGCATCGCATCGGCGGCGTTCGCGATCTTGGCGCTCGGTCCGACCGGAACATCGATCAACAAGTGCGTAGAGCCGGCGGCGAGCTTCTTGGACAGGATCGAGGCGACCATCTGCTCGCGGCTGACGCTCGCGATGAGATCGGCAGTGCCGAGTATCGAACGGCCGAGCGGGTGCCCGCCATAGCAGGCCGCCTGGGCCAAATCAAAGACGAGATCGTCCGGCTGATCGTTGGCGGCGGCGATCTCCTGGAGGATGACGTCGCGCTCGCGCTCGAGCTCGCCCGGATCGAGAATCGAATGACTGAAGATGTCAGCGAGGATGTCGAGCGCCAGGGGCCAGTCACCCTTGAGCACCTTGGCATAATAGGTGGTGGTTTCCATGCCTGTGGCGGCATTGATTTCGCCGCCGGCGGATTCGATCTCCTCGGCTATGGCACGCGCATCGCGGCGCTCGGTTCCCTTGAAGGCCATGTGTT